>PBSP01000038.1 GCA_002726845.1 Methanobacteriota archaeon
CATCTGTCCCGTGATTTGGCTTTTCGAAACGGCATTCTCCGAACACCTCGTCCCATTGCTTTCGCGTCCTTCTCAAGCATAAACGGCGTGACCATGTGATAGAGCAACGTTTTGTACCACCGTGGCCGAAACAACTTACCTATCCAAACCAAGCCATCTCCGCGCTTGCTCTGATCTTTCATCCACCAACGACACATTCGCTTGAACATACCGTCACCCACCCGATTCATCAGCCACCGATTTGCTACACTTGTACGTACATATGGAAGCAATTGTTTGCGAACTTCGACTTCATAGTCGCACTCGCCCAGGATATCCTTAGCCGCAAGAACGCCCGACCAAACGGCCATTCGCATTCCGAAACCCCACATAAAATCCTGAAGGCCGCCCGATTCACCGACATAGTATCGACCGTCTTGCTTGTAACGCTTGTTGATGGTGAAGTCGCCTTTTCCACCCACTCGCTTGATCGGCATGCGATCGAGGTTGGGATAGTGTTTCTCATACCATGCAATCGTTTCATTTAGGAAACGCTCACTTTTGGATTGTTTTCGCCACAGGCACGTGCAAATCAAGCCAACACCGTCAACGATTATGAGGTAGGAATAAGCTCCTGGCGCCAACTTGTCGTTGAGTTGGAAGGCAATATGATTGGGATGCGATGTCTTGAAAATTTCACCGTAGGCAACGGCAGAGGTTCCTTTTGGACCGCAGGCAATGATCGTGCAGTCCTTTTCTTTGACACGCGACTTGTAATGAATGGTCGCACCGGCTTCAATGGCTTGTCGTTTCATTCCTTGGTCGATGGCATGGTCGGAAGTACCTCGTTCAACAATTCTGTAGGCCACCCGATCACTCTTGGGTTGTGTGATGACATCGTCAGGATGAATCAAATCGACCACTTGGAATTCTGTGGCCCTGAACTGGGATGCATCAAAACCCCACTCTTTCAGCTGATCAAAGAAATCAACATCCATCGACCAGTTTTCAAGTGCTTGGAAATCACCGTCAAATCTTGCTCCAGAATCTGCGCGAATGTCGTGTACATGAACGTCTTTCCCGGCTTTTGCAAGGATCGTTGCTGCCGCCAAACCAGACAATCCAGCACCCATGATGTGAATGGGTCCGGTTGCGTCAGAGCCATCGGCCATGCTGCCCCATCGAGCCGTTACCCTTGAATCATGCGCTCTCTTCGCATCATCATGCGGCGCCACATCGTTGTCGAAGAAGCGCCTGAATCCCTCGACCATGAAGCGTTGCGCAAACAGCTGGTCACAAAGGGGTGCGGTGCCGTCGTTTCCTTCCTTGGTATCACTCGAGAATCAGAAGGAGATGCAGAGGTTTATGCGTTGGAATTTGATGCCTGGCAAGAAAAACTCGGCTCGGTACTTGAGAAACTCGCTGATGAGGCCTGTGAGATTTTTCAAACTCGTTCCGTTGTCATTGCACACCGTACAGGAAGGGTTGAGGCACAAGAATCCATCGTCAGCATCCACGTTGCCAGTCCGCATCGCAAACAAGCGTTTCAAGCATGTGAATGGCTCATCGATGAACTCAAAAAACAGGCACCACTGTGGAAGCGCGAGGTAACCTCGAACGGATCGACTTGGAAGGCAGGGCTGGGATGAAGATGAAGAAAGAGATTCAAGGAATTGTCGAAATCGGTTCGAAACCCGTAATTGAGCGAACGGCTACTGCGACGGGATTGTTGCACCTGAAAAGCGAGACAAAACAGGCGATCGTAAACAAGGCCGTGAAAAAGGGTGATGTCGTTGAAGCATCAACCATCGCAGCGATTCAGGCTGTTAAGGAGACTCCACGGATCATTCCGCATTGCCATCCGATTCCACTTGAAGGTTGCAAAGTGGATTGGACTTGGGAAGGTACATCTTTGCGATGCACAGTTCACGTTTCAGCCCATTACAAAACCGGCATCGAAATGGAAGCCATAACCGGTGTCAGTGCTGGACTGCTCTGCGTTCTTGACATGATTAAATCCTACGAGAAAGATGAAGACGGCCAGTACCCTAGCGCCCGTATTACCGATTTGCAAATCCTTGAAAAACGGAAACTTCAGTGATGCATCCAAATGCGAACGATTGCCCGGATTCATAGGGCGCGCTTAAACAAGTGATGTCGGCAGGACCAATCGCTGGGCACGCCTAGCGGTGTCCCAAATGTCGGAACCAATGACCTTCGAGCACCTCGAACTGGAGGCGCATTTGCTGGAAAGGCTCGATGCCCTTGGTTACGATTTTGCAACACCTGTTCAAGCCATGGCAATCCCACCTGCTATTGAAGGACGAGACGTTCTCGCAACAGCACGCACGGGTACCGGGAAAACCGCTGCATTCGTACTTCCAATCCTTCAGACCCATCGTGCTGGAGTTATCATTTGCCCGACGCGTGAACTTGCACTTCAAGTTGTCACGGAAATTGAGCGACTCAGTGGACTGGACAACATCGCAACAGCACTGATTGGAGGAGCATCGATGAAAAAACAAATTCAACAATTGAACGAGTGGCCNGATGCTATTCTTGTTGCAACNCCTGGGCGTATTTGCGANCATATGGAACGGGGNAACGTCGANCTNAGTCAATACGANGTTCTNGTCNTGGATGAAGCNGATGAAATGCTCAGCATGGGTTTTGCAGAAGATTTGGAATACATCGTCGACCAAATGAANCCCGACCACCAGACGCTGCTGTTTTCTGCAACGATGCCAAAGCATGTTCAAAAATTAGCAAACAAAATCTTGGACGAACCCGAACTTATTCGCGCTTCTGGAAAAGAAGAACGTCCACCCAGTCTTGTTCAACAATTCGTGATGATTTGCACGCTACGCCAACGTGTGAATGCCATTGAAAAATTGTTGATGGCATGGCAGCCAACTGCGACCATCGTCTTTTGCAAGACTCGAAATCGGGTGGAAACCGTGGCAGACATTCTCCGCTCAAGTGGCGCAGAAGCCATTCATGGAGGAATGTCGCAAGCGGAACGAACTCGCGTTATGAATCGCTTTCGAGAAGGACGGACAAACATACTTGTGGCAACCGATGTTGCTGCACGAGGTATCGATGTTGACCGTGTTGATTTGATTCTTCAGGACGATCTTCCAACCGATGACGACACATACATTCACCGTGTGGGTCGCACAGGACGGGCAGGCCGTACTGGAACGAGCGTTCTAATGGTTGGAAACAGGGCTGTTCGACACATCAAACGAATCGAAAAGCGCGTTGGGAAACTGGAACGCATGGACGTACCCACCGAGGATGATATTGAACGCTTGCAACGTGGGCGACTCATCGAGGAATTTACCGAGACCGAACCTCAGACTTTTGCTCTTGAAACACTCAATGCAGCGAAAGAGGCTGGTCTTACCGTCGAAGAAGTTGCCCTCGCTGCGCTCTCCAAGCTCTTGGACAGCCCAAAGCAAGCGGATACGGATTCGGTTCCGCAAGTCAACAAAAGCGACAATGGGCCCAAAGCCGCGTTGGTGCTTGGCCTCGGAGCGATGGATGGAATCGCTCGTGGCGCCATTACCGGGATGGTGTATCGCGTGGGCAACCTTCCCGATGCCTCAGTTGGAAGAATTGAAATTCTCGACAAGATTACTGCAGTAGAATTGCCAGAACCGTTCATCGATCAACTCGTTCAAGATCTCGAACAAGAACGTGTTGGACGCCGATACGTACGTCCGCGACGAAGCGATGACTGGACCTTCCAACCCGAAGGAAGACATCCGAGCCAACGACGACATGGTGGTCGACAAGCTGGAGGCCGCAAGGGCCCGTCTGGAAAACACAACTCTCGCAGAAAGGAACGTTCCGGACGGACAAATCGACGCCGTTGAGCATCGAATTCTGCGAAAAGGCATATGTTCAATCTCGCATAGGCACGTATATGAGCAGCACCGCTGACCTGGCCAAGCACTTTCTCGAAGCCGTAGACCAAGCAGCAATTGCGAGTTCATTGTGGCGTGGTAAAGGCGACAAAAACGCCGCCGATGATGCTGCCGTTCAGGCCATGCGTCGAACCTTTGATCCGATTCCGTTCGATGGACGCGTTGCGATAGGGGAAGGAGAACGGGACGATGCACCTATGCTCTTCATCGGAGAGGAGCTGGGAAGTGCTGTAGGCGTGGAAGGAGTGCCGTGCATTGACATCGCAGTAGATCCGCTTGAGTGCACCGACAATTGTGCTTATGATAAACCGAATTCCATCGCAGTTCTCGCAGCAGCACCGCGTGGCACCCTTCTTCACGCACCTGATTGCTACATGAACAAAATTGCAGGGGGACCCGACCTCGTTGGACACATTTCGCTTGAAGGAACGGTGCAATACAATATCGAACAGACGGCTCATGCCCTCGACAAGCCCATCAATGAAGTTCGAATCGTTGCGCTCGATCGTGAGCGTCACACAGCCCTGTTCAAGGATATTCGTTCCACTAATGCTCAATTGGAGCTGCTTGGTGATGGGGACGTCTCCGGCGCCATATGGGCTGCCAAGAAAGACGGGCCGTTCGACCTGCTTATGGGCATCGGAGCTGCGCCAGAAGGTGTCATTTCAGCCACGGCCATTCGTGGTTTAGGAGGTGTCTTTGAAGGACGACTCGTGTTCCGTTCACCCGAGGAAGAAGCCCGTGCTGGTCAAATGATCGATGATGATTTGACACGTCGCTGGGAAGCGCATGACCTCTGTCGTTCAGAAGATGCTCTTTTTGCAGCATCCGGAGTCTGCGACGGTTACTTACCTGCAGCAGAAATCGGTAAGGATTACACGGTCACACACAGTGAAATTATTGACGTGAAAAACAAATCCGTTCAACGATTCTCAACCCGGCGTCCGTTGTGATTCTATGACGCAAAACGTTCGCATCCAGGTTCGTCTCCCTGAAGGACATTGGTCCGGTGATGTTTCTCGATCGTTACCATCCGTTGTCCTCCGCATTGAGGAGACGATGCCTTTGGGTAAAGGCAGAGGCACAGCGACGCTCTCTGCGGCAGAAGACGTCCAAGTAGCGTTGCGTGAGCATGCTGGCATTGACGAGGTTCGAGCATTAGGAAATCAGCGCTTTGCGGTCGATATTGCTAGCGGAGGTGGTGGATTCATACGCCCGCTTCGAACCGTTGGCGTTGTTCCTCGATCTCCGTTTGAAGTAACCAATGGCTGGGTGGATTGGACCTTTTCTTGCACCTCAGAACAAGCATTGAATTTGCTTACAGAACTGACGAAAAGCGGCATTCCACACAACCTTGTTTCCACAAGGAAGAACGAATCTCGGTTGCTGACCAAACGTCAATTGGAAATATTCGATGCTGCTGTAAAATCGGGCTATTACGACGTTCCTCGAAAAGTCACGCTGACCACCCTCGCAGAACAACTCAATGTCGCAAAATCAACCCTATCTGCATCCCTACAACGAATCGAGAGCAAAGTGATGAATGGATTTGAAAACGAGATTCGGACAAGTTAAGAAATGTAGTAAATACGAACATGTTCGCATTGGGTTAAAACCACACACGTTTCTTTGCAGGGCATGGACAACCTACCGAACACATGGGATGACTGGATTGCAAACTTCAACGAATGGCAAGATCGCGTCGGATTCGACAGAGAATGGCTCGGCGACTTTGACCTCTCGATTCAATTCGATTGGGATCGTGCAGGCGACGTTATCGAATTTGGCGACTACGCTGGAAGAAAGAAGTGGGAGCGATCGCTGCAAGTACCGCATCAAAGCATGCGTGATGCACTCGTTACCATGATTACCGTGCAAGGTGACACGGAATTCGCATCCGTCGAACAACAACGCCACCTTCTCGCCAGCGCACCCACCGATTACGACCGTTACGCCGCTGCCCGCATCATGGCTGAAGAACAACGCCATGGCTGGCAAATGGCTTACCTCTTGATGACCTACTTCGGACAACAAGGACGACGAGAGGCACAGAAGCTTCTCGAGCGGAACGCACAGGATGGAGACCGACTCCTTGGTGCGTTCAACATACCCATGCCGCACTGGTTGGATTTCTTCAACTACACCATGTTCGTCGACCGTGACGGGAAATTCCAGCTAGGAATGCTCTCAACTTCCGCATTCAAGCCATTGGCTGCAAGCATGGGGCCAATGCTCAAAGAAGAATCCTTCCACCTTGGAACTGGATCAAGCGGACTTCGCCGAATTGTCAAGGCCGGTGTAATCCCACAAGACATGCTGCAACGCTACATGAACAAGTGGGTATCCACTGCTCACGACCTGTTCGGTGTTGACTCCTCATCGTCAGCTCACTGGGCGTACGTCTGGGGAATCAAAGGACGATGGGACGAGCGCAAGAAGTTGGATGCCGACATCGAAGTCGACAAGGAAGTCCTCAATCAAGAAGCACGTGGGCATTACCACGACGAGATTGTGCGAGAAGTCAACAAACTCAACGGACACCTCGACGCAGGTGCTCCACCGTTCTATGTTCCACACGAGAACTTCAACCGAAGCATTGGCGATTTCAAGGGAATGCGCTACACTGTTGAAGGTGAGAAGTTTGAAGGCAGCGATGACGAATGGGACAGCTACATCAAGAGCGTTCTACCGACCGATGAGGACGAAGCATCTCTCGAAGAATACTTCAAACTCGAATGGATTGAAAACAAACCACTTTCGACCCGACAACTCGAGTCTGGAATTGGCGCAAACGCTTGAGTGGGATTGCTATGATTCCAATTGAGTTGTACGGCATCCAGCCTGACATGGTCGAACGGTTTTACGACGAGTTACCCGATCTCGTTGAAGATGTGTATGAAGACAAGCATTACATCGATGCGTTGTATGAAATCGAGTCTGAGCGTTCGCTTAACCATCTCCATATTGCCGATCGATGGGCTGAGAACACACCTTTAGTTTGGAACGATGACATCGAAAACGAGGTTCTCATGGCGCTTCGAACCATCGCCTATCCCAAGGTCCACCTCCTCGAGCACATCCTCTCGTTGGACAACATCGATACAGTTCGATTGTCTCAGTGGATGCACTTCTCAACTAACGTTTACCCTGTTTATTCGGAGAAAGCCTGCGAAACCTTGACTCGAATGGGGGTACCCACACCTTTCGACAAAAACGACATCGCATCGTACGGATTGTACGTACAGCGCTTGGAAGGTTTGAAACTCTACGCACCCGCTCACGGCCTGCCGGAAATTGGTCTCCCTCGAGCCCGAATCCTCCAGCTCGGCTTGGAGCGGTTTGAATGAAACATCCTGCAACACACGTCAAACTGCTTGTTGTTGCGATGATTTGGGGGCTTGGTTGGACGGCCGGACGAGTCATTGCAACCGATTTCCCACCGATTACTGCTGCTTGGATTCGCTACATCATCGCAGTAACCATATTTCTTGTCTGGCTGAAGATAACAGGTATGTTCCGTATTCCGACGAAAGAAGAATGGAAACGTTTGGCCTACATCGGTTTCTTCTCAACGTTCCTCTACCAAGCCTTCTTCATGTATGGAATGCGCTTCACTGCAGCAGGTGATGCATCGCTTATGATCACCTTCAATCCTATCATTACTGCCTTACTCGCCATTCCGTTTCTCGGCGAGAGAATGACGAAACGGCTTGGAGCTGGACTCGTCATCGCCCTCACTGGCGTTGCTATTCTCTTCGTCTATTCACCAAACGTCGACATACCAATCGATGAACGTATTCTTGGGAACATACTCATCATTCTCTCAGCAGGAGCCTGGGCCACATCGACCATCTTCATGAAAAAAGCCATGACGACGACAACCTCCGATTCCTTAGAACCACTTTCGCCGTTGGAGCTGACCGTTTGGGCTTCCGTGGTTGGCCTCTTTATCCTCACACCATGGGCAGGGTACGAGATTGTCGATGAAGGATGGCCTCAATTCAATTTGGAAATCGTCTCCAGTATCGTCTTCCTTGCTGTTTTTTCAACGGTCATTGCTTATGTTTG
>PBSP01000039.1 GCA_002726845.1 Methanobacteriota archaeon
ATCTTTCTTGGTTCCACCAGGGCCGCCTTTTGGTGGGCCACTCTTTTTCGGACCAGGTGGTCCGGATCTAGAGGGCCCAGGTGGTCCCGATCGAGAAGGTCCGGGTGGTCCCGACCGAGAAGGTCCAGGTGGACCTTTACGTGTTTGTTCCACGACCTCTTCTTCCTCTTCTTCGAATATAGCGCCGCAATGAGGGCACTTAGAATCGGATTCTTTGACGAGGCCATCACAAACCTCGCAGGCAAACATCTCCTCGTCGCTCTCTTCATCCTCTGCGCCGATTGTAGTGACCTCTCCATCTTTCATGCATGAGAGAACGATTTCAACCCCCATGTCATAGCCTTTGAGTGCAACTTCGGTTTGGATTGCATGCTCAAATGCTGAAGTCAAATCCTCAGGCGTATCAAGCACTCGTCCATCGTCAACATAAGTGAGGTTGACCACCAGAACACCATCGTTTACCTTCGCTTCAGGTGTTTCGACGGCTACCCCTCGTTTTCTTGCAACACGGCGAGATGCGACCTCACACATGCGTCTAAGAAGAGCATCATTCGGTCCGTCGGCATTCGATTGCCCCATTGCTCCTGCGATGACTTCAGCTGCTGGAGTGATACCTTGTGCATCTCGCAAGTGAGGTGGTAATTCTGCTCCGAGATTTGCAAGGACGTTTGATGCGCTGGATTGGTTCATGTTCAACCATTGGTTACGGCGTTCATTCTTGACAGCCCGTTCTGTTTCTGCGAGTCGATTGACCATTGCATCGGTCGGAGAAGCCGATGGATTGTTCGACACTGTTGTTCCACCAAGTTGTCTTCCGAGTTGCGATTCGACATTACTGGGGGCTACTCCACTCGCAAGGGTCGGTCCACGCGGCTGCTGCGGAATATCGGTTTGAAGAGTATTCACATCCCCAACATTCCCTTGCTGCAGAGGTTGTTGAGGAATGAAATTCTGCTGTTGTGGGAATTGATTGCTCATTTGGTTTGGGAATTGGCTTGGTTGTTGAGGAGGTAATTGCCCTCCTGGTGGGAGATTGTTTTGTTGCTGGAGTCCAGATGCGATGTTCTGTAGGATGTCGGCAGGTATTCCCTGCGGCATACCTTGTTGCTGCATTTCTCGCTGTTGACGCACAGCTTCTCCGGATACAACACCAAAGCCCCGTCCTCCGGTAACTTCGCCACCACCTAGGCTTGTTGTTCCCATAGCAGAAAAACTACCGGCTCTTGAGAACTCTTGACGTGCTCCACACTCCGAGCAAAAGATGGAATCATCAGGGATTACTGCTGCACAGGAACCACACTCCATCTCCTCACCCTTCCATACCTAGACATCCTTGATTCTAAAGTCTTCTATCCTCTGTTGTGCAAATGGCCCAAGACAGCGTGAGAATCTTCATGCGGGAGAGGTTGGTGGTTGGAATAGGAGGGAGCGCATGACGGTCATGATCAGCGACGAAATTGACATCTTGCTTGAAAAAACCTCACGCTCTTTTTACCCGACTCTCAAGTATCTACCAAAAAAGATACGCGGACAAATTGGTTTGCTTTACCTTTTGGCCAGAGTCGCTGATACGATAGCAGATTCAAAAGCAGGTGAAACAAACCTGCTAATTGAGGCCTTGACTCAGTATAATGAAGCAGCACAAGGCCGTTCGTCGCAGCTTCCTGACTTGATTGACCTCGCCGAAATTCAATCAAACCCAGATGAAGCAACATTGCTTAGAAACGTGAAAAAGGTCGTTGATGCGCTTAAGTTCTACACAAAAGAAGACCAAATTCGAATTTTGGAGTGCTTGGATGTTATTGTAGGTGGCCAAATACTCGACTTGCAACGATTTGGAATCGCCAAGGAGGGAGGTACCATTTCATCCCTAGAATCTGAGGAGCAATTGGATGATTATACTTACAGAGTAGCGGGTTGTGTTGGAGTTTTTTGGACGAAAATGTCCTTAGCACACATCATTACATTGCCCGAGCAAAAGCAGGAATTGTTTTATGAAAACGGTGTACGCTTCGGCAAGGCTTTGCAAATGATAAACATCTTACGAGACATTCCTGAAGATCTGCGCTTTGGTCGTTGCTATATCCCAGGACCATCGCTAGAGGAACATGGTCTAGAGCCTAAAGACTTGCTTGAATCGAGTAACATTGACAAATTTCGACCGCTCTATGATTCGTATCTCGAACTTACGAGCGAGCATCTCGATGCAGCAGTTGATTACATTCGCATGATACCTGATCGACAATTTAGGCTGAAAGCTGCCTCCATGCTCCCCGTTTTAATCGGTCAAAGAACCGTTACGTTGCTTCGAGACGGAAACATTTTGGATTCGGATGAGAAAATCAAGGTTACTCGAGATGAGATGAAAGGATACTTCAAAAAATTACTTCGCGCATTGTTTATTCCGGGAGGCGTGAGAAGGTTATTAGAAAAGAACAAAAACCTGTAACAACTCCTTTGTTAGTAAATAATTACTCCTTTTTAAAATCACCAACAATTGCGAACGTCCGAGAGGAGGACTCTTAAACAACGAGTGCTAGGCGTAGGTGTTTACGATGCTGGAACGCCGCAAACCGCTCGACCTTCTCTTTCCACTCAAAGGCGGAGCGGAGAGTTCTGTTGAAGCAAAAACATCCCCGACCCCACTCGACCGATTGCGAGCCGGTGTCATGCTTGCTCGGGATGCCGTTAAGGCGGTAAGCGTCACCGCAATGGAAGCGCTCCGAGAGGGGGCGATGATGATTGGTTTGTTCAACGAGCGAAATGAACTCATCGATCCCTTCGTAGATTTGGATGCTCCTATTTGGTCGGATAAACCACCCATTGAACTCTACCGACTGGCCTACCGTTATTGCGAAGAACTAACGAAACGTGAAGCAGGAAACTTCTATCATTCTTTCAAGTACCTTCCTGACGAACAACGCTTGGCAATGTGTGCAGTTTACGCATTCTGCCGTCGTGCAGACGATATTGCAGATGGCGATTGGGCGGACCGTTTCCCAGGTTCAACAGTTGAGCTGAGTCAAGAAGCAATCGAATATCGACTTCAACTGGAGTCACTCCAAAATCGAACGACCATACTTGAAGACGAGATGTATCTCAACAAAATCAATCAGTTGTTTTTCTTTAGAAAGAAGTTGTCAACCTGCTACAATGATGTGTACAGTACCGATCCAGTGTTCCTTGCTCTCAAGGATACCATCACCCGCTACAACATCCCCCGGGGCGTTTTTGATGACTTGATATCGGGTATGGAAGACGACCTATACAGCAACCGCTATCGTACCTTTGAAGAATTGTACGTGTATTGCTACCGTGTTGCCTCGGTTGTCGGCCTTATGTGCATCGAAATCTACGGTTATGATGACCCACGTGCCCGCAAGTTTGCAGAATCTTGGGGCATTTTCATGCAACTTACCAACGTCTTGCGAGATGTTGGTGAAGACATAGAGCGTGACCGAGTGTACCTCCCATTGGATGAACTTGAACGCAACGGCATGACTGAAAGCGATCTATCCGGTGGAAAGGTCGTTTTGAACACGGCATGGGAACCGTATTGTCATCATTATGCCAAGCGTGCGCGTACCTATCTTGAAGAGGCTCGGCAACTTCTTCCACTTCTTCCTCGACGTACCCGTTACTCACCGGCAGCCATGATTGCTTTCTATGACAAAATACTCAAGCAGATCGAAAAACAACAGGGCGACGTCTTCACCCGCCGGGTTGGCTTGAACAAAGTGCAAAAATTGAGTCTTGCAGCAGCAGTGTACCTTCGCCATCGGTTCTTACCACGGTTCCTCGATCCAGTATGGGCTGGACTTGCTCGAATTGGTTTGCTACCGAATGTTTGATTGACTCAAACACTTCGAGTGAATGCTTGGATTCCCGTAATGTATCGTCCCAAGATGAGATTGTGGATGTCGTGAGTTCCTTCGTAGGTTTTTACCGACTCGAGGTTTGCCATGTGACGCATGACTGGATATTCGTCCAAAATACCGTTTGCACCATGAATGTCACGAGCAATGCGGGCGATTTCAAGAGCAATGTCGACGTTGTTCATCTTAGCGAGGGAAATTTGTTCATTGAACCACGTACCATCGTCTTTCTTGCGGCCAAGATGGTAGGCAAGAAGTTGACCTTTTGTTATCTCACGAAGCATCCAAGCCAACTTGTTCTGAATGAGTTGATAGGACGCAATTGGATGATCAAACTGAATTCTGCTTAATGAATAGGTCTTCGCGCTATGGAAACAAGCCATTGCAGCACCCAGTGCGCCCCATGAAATACCGTATCGTGCATTGTTTAGACAGGAAAACGGACCTTTCAATCCCTTTACGCCAGGAAGAATCCGGTCCTTCGGAATTTTGCAATCTTGGAACACAAGTTCCGATGTTACAGATGCCTTTAGCGAGTGTTTTCCTTTCATTTCAGGTGCACTGAAACCTTCGTCATCCTTCTCGACAATAAAACCGCGAATTACACCGTCAAGTTTGGCCCATACGATAGCGACATCAGCAATCGTACCGTTCGTAATCCACATTTTGGCTCCGTTGAGCAGGTAGTGATCACCCATGTCTTCTGCTTTTGTGATCATGTCCCCTGGGTTTGAACCGTAATCCGGTTCGGTAAGGCCAAAACATCCAATCCATTCTCCAGAGGTCATCTTTGGTAGGTAGTGATTTTTTTGTTCTTCGGTTCCAAAGTCCCATATGGGGTACATTGCCAGCGATCCTTGGACGGAGGCAAAGGAGCGCAATCCTGAATCCCCACGCTCAAGTTCTTGGCAAATCAAACCGTAAGCGACATACGATAATCCAGGGCATCCGTAGCCCTTGAGCGGTGCACCTAAAACACCCATTTCACCCAAAGCAACGCGCCATTCATCAAGGAAAATGCCTTCTTCGCACGCATGCTCGATTTTTGGAATAACTTCCTCATCGACCCATTCACGAACCAGGTCGCGTATCATAATTTCTTCTTCGGTTAGTAGGGATTCGATGTCGTAAAAATCGATGTCTTCGAACGGTTCCATGGAGTTGCCTCAGTTCGTGGGAGGCAACACAATTGATGAACCTTAGCCCGAATAGAAAATGTTCTTTCTCCTCAGTCTTTCTTTTCAAAGCCTCGCAGTTGCCTGTATTTACGCTGTAAATATGGGCTATTCATGAAAATCAGACCAATGATGACACCCGGCACCGAGATGGCAACTGCAGCAAAAACAATGGTTTCCATAATGCCCAGACTCTGGTAGCTTTCAACCGGGAAAATCTGTACAATTGAGCCCTCATTTGTCATCATCCATCCATCGTCTTCGCCAATTTCCCACATGAACGCAATGCTTTGACCAGCAATCTCTGGATTGTAAGAGGTAATAGCATCGGATTCAACATGCATGAAGACTTCATCATCATCGACTTTGTATCGAACGGATTCCATTGGAGCAAGATGAATCAGTGAGGTTCCATCAAATCCCCGGCTTGCAGCAATAAAATCGGTCGATCCTTGTTGCAACTGCATAACTTGCCCAGTGGTGGATTTGGATGCGTCCTGTATGTTGAGGACAATTGAGATATGTCGACGACCACTTGCAAATGCGGCACATTTTGGGTAGCTCCCATCGGAACAGTCGGCTGCAACCCAAGTGTCGCTCGATGTGCCGTCAAGCCAGGTTATTTCGCGTGTTCGATCGAGAACTGCAAGTCCATCGTTAAGTGATGAAACGACGCAGATGTTCTGCTCGAGGTGGCATGCGATATCAGTGATTTCTGTAGATTTTGTATTTTCTAATTGAACCAATCCCTCTCCTTCGTTGAAGCTGTAGATGTTTCCGTTTTTTGCACCAAAGAATGCTAAATCTCCACCAGCTCGCCATGATGTTGCACTCAGTTCGGTGCTTCCTAGGATCCCTGCACCATTCACCGCCTCAACACTGTTGTCAGCCAGTGAATAGCGCAAAGCAGCACCTAGGTCACCTGCAATCAGTGCAGTTTCACCGTTTGGATGCCAAGAGACATCATTGAAGCGGGCTGAGCGTTTGCTATCGATGGATTGGTCCTGACTCCTATCGCCCGGCGCGGTTGTGGAAATGATGTGAATGAAACCTTCATCTCCAACGAGAATGATCAGTGAGCCGTTAGGGGAAACTTCTCCTGTACGTATGTTTAATCCTTCCATCCCAAGTGCATTCTCCTGACTAAAACCAACCTCGGAAGCGGAAACAAGCGGTGCCATGAGCATGAGGAAAAATAAGAAAAGAGCCCTTGTGCGCATGCTTGTCCCATGCAATCTTACAAAAAAACCCCACTCTTTGGGTGGTTTGTTGTTCGTGAGCCTTATGAGGTTCATGTTGATGGCCCATCATGGAGCGATTCGCAGTTAAGAGAGGTCTAGAGAAAACAATCGGTGGGAACGCAGGTTTAGCAAAGTTGGCAGCACAACATTTCAACGATGTACAAGCGAATGTGAACGGCGAATTTCAAGCATCCTTCGGTCTGTTATCCAACATATCGGGCTGCTACACCGAACAAGGAAAACTACAGGTCGATGTCGTGCAACTAAAAGGAGCAGATCTTGAATCCTTCCTCTCTGCAGAAGGTGGCCGAGAACAAGCGATGGAAAGTCGTCGTCGTTGGTCTTCCTTCCTTGATGCAGCCACAGGATACAATGCAAAGCAACGTGGAGATAAGGCCAAAGAAGACGCAAAAAAGTTTTCAAAAGCAAAATCCGCTATCAAAATGACCCGCAAATCGATCGAGATGAGCAGTACAGTTACACAGGAAACCATCGATAAAGCTGAAACAATGATTGCTGAACTTGAAGCGATGATTGAGCGTGGAGAAGCACCATCTGAAGGTAAAGTGAAAAAACTGAGTGAACTTGTTTGAGGTGTTGGTTTGGATTTTGACGCCCTACTCAAACCCTATGAAGAGCGGTATGAACGGGTAAAAGAATTGTCAGATCAAGACAAAAAGAGACTCTATTTGATGATTGGAGACGTTGAAGAAAGCGTTGGGATTGAACACCTGGTCGACAGTCTTCTTGAGAGGACATCGATGGCTGGAGACGGCGTTTTGCGATGCTACGTCGGTTTCGAACCAAGTGGGAAAGCACACATTGGTTGGAAAGTAATTTCGCTGCAATTGAAGCGTATGCTTGATGCCGATGCAAATGTCCTGATTTTCTTAGCGGATTGGCACGCGTGGGTGAACGACAAGTTCGGCGGAAACATGGAAGACATCCAAAAAACCGCAGTCTACATGGAAGAGACCTTCAGGGCACTTTTGGGATATCCTGAGGAAGGTGATGGCCCCGGCCAGCTTCGGTTTTATTGGGCCAGTCAACTCATGGATTCGGGAGATTATTGGGCACGTGTTCTGCGATGTTCGAAAGGCGCAACACTTCCAATGGTTCGCAAGACGTTCACCATCATGGGTCGAGACGAGGCATCCTCTGACCACGATTTATCCAAGTTTTACTACCCTGCTATGCAAGCAGCTGACATCTTCGAACTGGATATTGATGTCGCAATTGGCGGTATGGATCAACGAAAAGCACACATGTTCATGAGGGATATGGCGTCGAAGTGGAATTGGAGAAAAGCAACCTGTTTGCATACTCCAATCTTGTCGTCCCTGAAAGCAACGGGTGTTCGGATGGATTCCTTTGACCACAAAATGAGCAAATCCGATCCCAATGGGGCGCTTTTGCTGCATGACACGCTTGAGCAGGTTCAGAAGAAAATGAAGAAAGCATACCTCGATCCTGAGGATGAGCATTCACCGGTTTACGAACTTGCTGAACACGTTGTTTTCCCTGAATTTGGACATGTACAAGTCATACCGAACCCGAAATTTGGAGAACCAAGTCGATGGGACTCTCTTGAAGCATTCAAGGCTGCAGTTATGGATGGAACACTTCACCCTTTCGATGCGAAAATGGGTGTAGCCGCTGGTGTAGCTGCTGGTTTATCCTCGATTGCTGAGCACTTCCAAGCCAACCCTGATGCATACCAGACAATGCTTGAGATCACATCATGAGACTTGTTCGATACTCAACGCTCGTACTTGTAGGATTCGACGTGTGTCCTTGACGAAATTACGGTCTGGAATCGGGTCAATGTACACGACTCCATTTACGCGAACAACCTCTCCAGTCTTGTAACCATCAACGTACTCGTCATCAACAAGGACTTGAATCGGTTGGCCATCTTTGCTCTCCACATCGTGAACATTGAGGTACTGAATGTCTTGGTAGAATGAGCCCTCTGCTGTGAGCTGCATCAACGATTCCAATCGTTTGTACAAACTGTACGAAACCTGTTCTCCAAGGGCCCGTTCAGCATCTTCAAGGCAAATGGTGCATGGGCCTCTAGGTCGCTTGCGTTCTCGCGCAACACGCTGAGAAACTTCTTCTCGATGACCGCAGGCGATACAGGTGTACAGCGCTTTTCTCAGGTAACCAACGCGAGGCCCAACCTCATGAATACGAACAATGAGGCTCACCAACTCACCTCGGTTTCGCATGCGTAGATCTGAAATCTTCTTGATTTTCTCGTCGGGGAAATTCAAAGGTCTCAGAACACATCGAACGTCTGTGTATTCGGAACTCATCGACCGTAAAACTTCGTTCGCTCGTTCAACAGTTTCCTCAGGGTACTCATTGAATCTTAAACTCAACAAATCGTCCTTGTCGATGTCGGCATAATCGACATAGAACGAGAAGATTGCTTGCTCTAAACTTGTTAGAACCTTCAGCGCTTTGAAATCGTGCGCATGCTCGTGTTGAAACAGTTCTCTCCAGTGATTCAACGTATCGGCGAGTTCGCTTGGGGGCCCGGGGATGTGACGCTCTTCTGACATGGAAATTGCACACTATATCGGCGGCCTGTAAAGATTGTTATTTTTTACCAATCCAATCTTCATTTCTAGCAGGGTGAAGGCCAATGTTCATGAACAGAATCCTGCTGGAAGGATTGATAGTGATGCCTACAGTAGCCGTGATGATTAAACAAGTACCAGATACGAACGCAAAAATATCTGTCCAGGGCGGTCGTGTTGACCTCTCAAGCGTTAAAATGGAGATGAGTCCTTACGACGTCTTCGCCGTTGAAACCGCACTTCGTCACAAGGAAGCATCTGGCGGATCGGTCACTGCAATAACCGTTGGCGGAGCAGGGGCAGAAAAGATTCTCAAAGACGCCAAAGCCATGGGTGTCGACAACATCGTGCGTGTCTGGGATGACTCGTGGGGAGAACTCGATTCCAATGGTTTGCAATCTGTTTTGAAGCAAGCCATAGAGGCGCTCGGAGTCGATGTGGTTTATTGTGGAAAATCTGCAGCAGACACCGGGGCTGGTTCAACGGGGCCTGGGCTCGCTGAGCGTCTTGGCTGGTCCAATGCATCGAACATCATCGGTGCAGAATTCGGAGATGCTGTCATCGTATCGATGCCTGTTGAAGCAGGTGTTGCGAAAATCAGCGTACCACTTCCTGCCGTCATTTCCTGCGACAAGGGTGATGTTAAACCCCGAAAAGCCAACGTGAAAGGGATCATGATGGCTAAAAAAGCACAAGTTGAATTGATGACAGCCACAGCTCCCTCCTCTACGGTTGCCATCGCAAATCATTCCATGCCTGCCGCTAAGCCTGCGGGTAAGACGTTCGAGGGCGGTTCAAGCGCCTCTCAAGTCGTCCAGTTGCTTCGAGACGAAGCCAATGTAATATGAGGTGAAATAAATGACAAACAAAATTGTAATTGCTGAACTAACAAAAGGAACGATCAATCCTGCGACCGCAGAACTTGTTTCTGCAGCACAGTCCATGGGTGGAGAAATTACCGTGGTTGTACCCTGCACAGATGCCACGACAGCTGACGCTGCAGCGTCCTATGACGGTGTTGCCAAGGTCATTGCTGTGAAATCTGAAGTCTTTGCTGGAAACGACAGCAGCGGGTGGGCAAGCGCGCTCGACAGCGCAATTCCAAACGGCACTGTACTGTGCCTCGCAACCGCCCGAAGCAAAGACGTTGCATCACGTCTTGCTGCACGAAGAGGCCTCTCGATTGTTCAAGATGTGGTTTCAATCGAAGGCAGCAACCTTACATCACCAATTTATTCGGGCAAAGCCAACCAAACCGTTACAGCAAACGGTGATGTTGTCCTCACCGTACGTGCGAACGTCTTCAATGCTGTTGGTTCTGGATCTTCGAACGATGTTTCCGTAGTTGACGCATCGGGTGACGTAAAGACCGCTGTGCAAGAGGTAATGCAACGAGCAAGTGCTCGTCTGGATGTTTCTGAGGCAAACATCATCATTTCAGGCGGACGCGGAATGGGTTCTCCTGCAAACTTCACACACCTAGAAGCCGTTGCGGATACAATNGGCGCTGCTGTTGGTGCTTCTCGTGCTGCAGTTGACACATGGGAAGAAATTCCNCACTCAATGCAAGTCGGACAAACNGGAAAAACGGTAAACCCAAATCTCTACATCGCAGTAGGAATNTCNGGGGCCATTCAACANCTTGCTGGAATGCGTTCTTCAAAGTACATTGTAGCAATCAACAAAGATGCAGATGCACCGATCTTCCAACATGCCGATTACGGTATTGTAGCAACATGGGAAGAAGCACTTCCAGTCTTGCAAGATTCGTTTTCGACCTTGCTTGGTTGAACGAATCAGCCTATGTTCTGAAAGCCAAACCTTCCAGCATTGTCCCCAACAAAGGGATTGGTAGCCTTTTCGTGACCGATTGTTGTCATTGGACCATGACCGGTGTGCGCGATGGTCTCTGGATCGAGTGGCCACAATTTGGTTCGAATGCTGTTGGACAACACATCGAAATCGCCTCCAGAATTTGCCAAATCCGTTCGACCAACAGAACCAGCAAACAATGTATCTCCCACGAAAATGTGCTTTTCACCCTCATCAATAATCAGTCTTAGGCAGCATCCACCAAGTGAATGGCCTGGTGTGTGAAGAATTTCAAAATCCAGTGAACCCAAGGAAAGAATCTGGTTGTCGTAAATGTCGTGATCCGCAACCGCAGGTTCCGGTAGCATCACTCCATACCTTGCACCAGCGACTTTAGCGAAGGTTTGCAAAAACGTGTCATCAGGATGTAAGTACCAATCGACTTTGTAGTGATTCTTCAGTGTAGGGATGTGTCCGCTATGATCGAAATGGGCATGAGTGTTGAGAAGAGCAACAACTTGACGCTGAATGGCTTTGGTGTCTTCTAATGAGTGCGTTGAACGATCGGGACCTGTACCAGAGCAAGAATCAATCCAATCGATCAACCTTTGCGGTTCATCGCCACCATCGATGATGACAGTGTCCCCAGTTTTGCAATCGGTAACGACCGAACAGCGCATTTCCAATGGCCCAACAATGAAGTTCTCAATAAGCGGACTTGTGACGCCCATGTCCTTGGCAAAACCTTCTCCTTCATGAGCCTGAGGATACGATCGTAATTTGGACGGAATCTGTGGTCATGCCACCATCAACATCAAAAATACGTAATTCAAATTGATGAATTCCTGGAGACAGTTTGACTTTCAATTTTGAATCCGTCGAGATTTCGAGCCCAGTTGAATCCAACCAAGACCATGATTTGATTCGTTCTTGAGGGTCGCTTGAAAGTGTTCCATCAAGTACGACAACAGCCGTTCTTTCTCCGTTTGTCGAGATGGTTTGGTTCTCACCAGCGTAAGCCTTTGGTGGAATGAGTTGGTCAGCATCTTGTTGGAGTTGATGAAACAAATCATCGATGCTTTCGTCATCTGCATTCACGGAGTTTGGTTTCAATTCTTCATTCATCGCATCTGCAAGTGAATCCAAGCTAACGTCCAATCCTGATCCATCCTCTTGAAGTGATTGTTGTTCATCTTCGGACAACAGCCCAGTATAGTCGTCAACGTTTCTATAGACAACTTCGGGATTGGTCTCAACCTCGACAACATCCTCTTCGAACCATAGTTGCAAAAACGATTCGTCCACATCCACAGTTTGTTGATTGAGGGAACAAACACCAACAGGCTCTGCCCCTGTCCAATCGTTTTGATCGTCACCAAAGAAGACGAATCGCTCAGTAGCATCCGATTGAACGCCTTCAATCATCCCCTTGTGTTCAATTTGCCATACGATTTCATTGGATCGCACGTTCAATCCGTAAATGTAGAACCAGGTTCCGATTAACAACGTGTCTCCACTCCTATCGATGCATTGGACGGGATAAGAAAAGCGGTGTAGGGTTTCTGGAATACCTTCACGCATCGAGATCAACTCACCGTTGTCCAAACCGAGGTAATGGCTGGATTCATCAGAAATCGATGCCTTTACACGGCCTTTGATTTCCTCACGAGAAAGGAGATTGTCGCCCTCATACAATTCGATTTCCAGCGCTTCCTCTTCACCAGGCACTAGCGCATGGCCTTCTCGTGCCACATACCATTGATTCCCCTTACCTGACCCGATTGCCACGATATCTTCACCGATTTCACCTCGTTGTGGTCGTTGGAATTCAATCTCGAATCGGTTGTTCGTTCGAACAACCGTTTGATTTTCCATTACGAGAACCACTCCATCGGAAATGGCCTCAAAAGAGCGAACATCGTGCTGTTTGCTTTCAGTTTCGCGTCCATCCAATGCGTACCTTCGAAGCGTACCAATCCCATCCAAGACTATGATATGGTCCCCAATCATGAGTTTCGCTCCACCTGCCTCAAGCTTTGCCGACCAAGACGCATCTCCTTCAGACGTGTAAGCATGAAGTCCGTTGATTTCATCGAGGATGACGATTCCTTCTGCAGTCCATCCAAGATCAAGAATTTTTGAATCGAGTTGAAGTTCAAAGACAACTTCGTTTGGATGGTCGTTGAGATGAAGGCACTGGACGGTCCCGTCAACACTTCCAATCAACAATTTCTCAGAGTTTGGATGCAAAGCAATAGCAGTGACGCTCACGTTCTGACGGAGAGCATCAATCTCAGATAGCGTTGCGACCATGTTTCTCTCAGGCTCAGGTCAGTTATAGCCTGATGTGTCCATGATTCAGGGTTCAGACTCACAAGGTTTGGTTATAATTTGCTCTGTTTGAATCTAAAGGGTGTGCAGTGTACGTGTTCCTGTACCGCCTGGGCCAACCCAATCTGCGGGCTTGTTGTCAAGAATGTCCTCAATCTCCTTCATGTGGTTCTCATTCATGGACAAAGCGATTGAGATGCATCCTAAATTTTCCTTCAGCTGTTCTTCCTTGGTAGCGCCGAGGAGAATGGTGGATACGTTTGGATTCTTCAAACACCATGCCAAAGCAAGTTGTGCTGAACTGCATCCAAAGGTTTCTTTTGCATAGTCACTCAATTTCTCGACCCGTTCCATATGACCCTCCTTCTGTGCTGCTTCCAGTTTTTCTCTCATCCATCCGTACAATTCTACAGTTGCTCGGGAACCTTCTGGTACGCCTTTGTTGTATTTTCCCGTTAGTAATCCTGATGAGAGAGGGCTCCAAATCGTTGTACCAATGTTGTACGGTGGGTTGAACATTGGGAAGTATTCATGCTCAAATCGCTCTCTGTGCAGCATGTTGTACTGTGGTTGTTCGTATTGAGGTGGCTCTAGGCCCATCGACCGAGCAATCCAAAACGCTTCAGTAATCTGTTGAGCCGACCATTCACTGGTTCCCCAACTTGTTGCCATTCCACTTCG
>PBSP01000040.1 GCA_002726845.1 Methanobacteriota archaeon
GACGAGATAGATGGTGTCGTTGGCTGGGTTGTAGGCGTGCAAATCCCCTCGTTGGTCGTTGTTGGCTTGAGGATTCGAAAACGTGGGATGGAACGTGAAGTAGGTGATGCCGTCGACCATGCCGACGTAGCGGCCGACCATACCGGGACAGTTGTTGGAAGAAGCGGTGATGGGTTGCCAGGTGGTGTGGTTAGTGGCGTTGTAAGCCATCGGGCACCCCACCCTGGAGGTGTGGGCGAGCGTCCCTTGGAAAAGGATGGCGTCCGTGCCTATAGCGATGTATTCCGAGTCTCTGAGGGGGGCTATGCTTCCGGTAGCCCAGATGCTGTTGTTGCCGTACATCACCGACGTTGCTGGTGAATGAGCGACCACGGGTTCAACTTCGTCCAACGTTTCTTCGCCAGTTGTCCATGGATTGAGATTGTCGAGATATCCAACCTGCGTCATGAGTATCATGAGTGATATCAGCAAGAGAGATTTGTGTGTGTTTGAGTTGCCTCCACGCGCCATGGCAAACTCACCGAGCAGACGTAATTATTCATTTTCCTTGACCCAACAGGATTTCTTTGTTCTGAGGAGAGGGAGTGTTTGTCGCAAAAACATGATGCTGCATACCAATTTTGTTGGTTAAGTCTCTTGTTCGTGCGAGAGTTGGATGCTGTTGTGTTTGAATGGATCTGTTCCTTCGAAGAGAGGTTGGGAACGTGCAAGAAAAATACTGATTATACGGATTGAATAAATTCGTATTCAAGTTGCATTATATTCGAAATGTCACTTCTTGAATCCGCGTTTCTTGAAACTGCTTCGTTGAGCGCCTTGTGGACGTTGGCTGGATTTGCGTTGTGATCGTGCTCGTCGGTCACCCGCCCTCGGTCCAGCGGCCTGTTGCTCTTTTTCAGCAGCCTTTCGGTCCTTCTGCATTTGACGCCAGATTCCGCCGATGAGTTGCAGCACTTCCTCTTTCGAGTTGGCACCAATCGATTGCTTGGCCCCTGCACTGCTCACCCAAAGACGGCCTTCTTTGCCGTAAGGGCGTTGCGGATGAGAAGTTCCTTCTTCTCGCTTGATTTTTTTGAGGCCGACTTTGCGAGCAGCCAAATACAATCCTTCGAGATCGGGTTTGAGAACGGAAGCATCTCGAGGAACACGGCGACCGCCACGTCGAGACGTCTTTGCATTGAAGTATCCGGGCCAAACACAAATACGGTCCGGATTGTGTTCCATCGTTTCGCCTCAGATTCGCCTCAAGGTCGCGAGGTATCAACCCAACGATAGCGCTGTTCACTCAAGAAGGACGCCGTTGATGACACCGTCTTTTCCAGGACGGGAGGTAATTCGGACGTTTCCTTCACTGGTTTCAATTACTGCGCCCTTGACCAAAATGTTACGTCGGACGTAGTTCGGATCGGATTCGTTTTGAATGACGTTTATGATGTCAGCATTGACGGTCTTTCCGGTCTTTGGATTGTTGACCGAGACCTTGTTGGCGGCCATGACACGAACCATGACGTTGCCGCCTGCCTTTCGGTAGATTTTGCGTCGAGTTTCTCCGACAAGCGCAAATTGCTTCTCGGTTGAGATTTCAGTGGAGCGCTTTCCGCGTGCTTGTACACGTCGTCCGCCCGATGGTTTTTTCTTGGAAATTCCATGCCATTGTGCCATGTCTCTCTCTCCTTGCACCGCCAGCGACTTGCAGGGCGTATATCAAAGCACCCCTACAGACAGCGCCCGTTGTAGGACGAGAGAAGTTCTCCATCATGAGCAATAAGACGTGCTTCGATGGTATCGCCTGGCTTGAGCTGCCCAACACCCGTGGGAGTTCCTGTGAACAGCAAATCTCCGTTTGAAACCGGTGCCCACTGCATCAATGCATCGGCCTGCACTGAGGGTGGAATGTCCATTTCGCTAAGCGATGCCTCCTGCCAGCGCTCACCGTTGATGTCGCATTCGATTCTCAACGCCGTAGCTTCGTTGCTGAGCGCTTCTAGACCGCGACGCCATGGATAAAACGTCCCCAAAACGGCTGCTTGACGGAAGGTCTTGGCCTTCGACCACGGTAAGCCGTCCTCACGGAGTTTGGATTGAGCGGCTCGATCGGTCAAGTCCAAACCGATGGCAACTGCGTCGATATCGCCGTGTTGCGTAAGACGAACCACGCATTCGGTCTCAAGATGCACCTCTCCTGGATGCTTGGAGACGTGCAGAACGTCGGATTCGGTAATGCAGCCATCGGGCTTGACAAAGAAAATCGGCTCGGTAAGCACCTTGTTGCCGAGTTCTTTTGCGTGAGCTTGAAAGGTTCGAATCGTGCACCAAACCGCCATGAATCTCCCATGAAGCCCCAGTTCTTGAAGCGAAGGGTGAAACAGGGTCACCGTTTGGAGGTTTCATGGCCAAGGAATTCCATGTCAAAAAACGTCGACCTGTGCGCCGAAAGCACATCGCTCCTTTGCTTAAGGAACTTGAAGCAAGCCTAAGCATCGACCTTGCAGTCGATGGAGCGTTTCTGGAGATGGCCAATTACGGACCGTGGCAATTGGTGTTTGTCGACAAGGTTGCAAAAACGATTGAAATCAATGACGATGATGGCCGCCGTTGGGTGTTCTTGACGTTGCGCGGGTTCATTGAGCATGCGGATGCGCGTCGTTGGGTGGCGGTCGATCACGGTGCGATTCCTTTTCTGATGAACGGTGCCGATTGCATGGTTGCAGGCGTTCATGGAGCCGATGATTCCATCGAAGTTGGTGATTTGGTCTGGATTCGCGACAAAGAACACGGCCGACCTCTTGCGCTCGGCTGGGCAACAATGTCGGGCAGTGAAATGGTGGAGGCCAGCAAGGGCAAGGGCATCAAGACCATTCATTGGGTCGGCGATGAATTGTGGGACATGGAAACATAAGTCAAAAAGAGGGGGCCGCTCATCAATGGCCATGCGAACCTTGTTTGCTCTAACAATCGTTGCCCTCCTCGCCGCTACAGCCTCGTCCCATTCAACAGACAATCATGGCAAAGACAACGGCCCTGACGTGGAAGAGACACCTTTCGAATCCTACACGGTGACCTCTCCGTCGGTTTCTGGCGAAACTTGGACGCTGGTCGTGGTCATGGACCAAGCCAACATGGACAACGGAACCACTTTCGAGATCACTTCGCAAATTTGTCTGAACAACGGAGTTTGCGACCCACCGGTGGTACAAGACGTTGAAGTGGATGGATTGGAGCACACAACCTCGTTAACGCCACCCGACGATCACACCTACGTCAACTGGCGTGTCAAGGCTACCTACGAGGACAACTCAACCGAACACTTCCCTTACGGGTCATGGTACAAGATTTGGTCGAGCTGTTACAACCATGAAGGAACCTTCTACGGAGACGACGCTGACGGCGATGCATGCGCAGATGACGACGATTCGGGAATGCTACCCGGCTTTACTCTGGTTCCAGCGATTGCATCCATCGGATTGGCAGTCGCAATTGCTCGACGTTATTGAGCGCAGTGTTCGACGAGCCGTTCGATGAAGCGACGGTGTTCACCGCCCCACATCTGAAGGACAACAGAGAGTTTTGATTTGCTCTCAGACAGNGTTCCTTGAAAGAACCCAACACGTTCAAGATCGCTGTTTACAAGTGGAAGGTGTTCATGTTCGGCCTCGAGCAAAAGACCCTCTTCATGTTTCTTTATGCTTATTGAATTGAGTTTTATGCTTTCTGCATTATGCGTGAATTTGACACCTCGTGAGGACAAGAACGTTTCAACTCCAGAGAACAGCGCATCCACATCGATTCCAGCTCCATCCATATCGGCTCCATAAGATGCAAGGAAGGGCAGTTCCGTTTCGTTTTGTTCCATCAGATGATCGAGCCCACGAGCCATCTCATCTTCGTCCATGTTACGACCCAACCTGTGAGAGTTTCGTCCAACCAACGACACGGCCATCGGTTGCATCCATCGCCACTGCAAAGGTGTGGTCCCAAATGCCCTCACCCCATGTGCGAGACAAATCGAGCGTGGTTGCACCAACCGAAGTCGAAGTCAACTGGCCGAGAATGTCGTTTGCACCATCACCGGGTACCGCCACCAAAAAGCCCATGCGTGAATCTGCGTGATAGTTGCCGCTGGAATCGAACACTCCATCGACACCGCTCAATTGAGGATATCTTGACGTGTCCGAAAGACGTTCTTCAAGCAACGAGATGTTGACAACAGCAGGAATGGATTCTCGATTGTAAGAGGCCAATTCCTCAAAGGTTCCCTTGTCCAAATACGTACAATTGTCGCTGGAGGGTTCACCGTCCAGCTCGAACAAAACCCAGCCCGATGTGTCGTCAGGGGCAACCCAGGAAACGTTCCACTGTGTCGTAGAACCCGAGCGTTTGTCGAGTCCTCGCCAGATGTATCCTCCACCATCAAGCGCAGCATTTGCTCCACTGGCCGCACCACCGATGTGATCGAAACACTGCATCGCTTGTTCCAGCGTGTGCTCGCGCATGTTGGAAGCATCGGGCGGGTGGAGTTTGTCTTGACCTGCCCAATCTTCTTGAAGACCTTCATCGAGAGCGAGGAGGTTTGCTCTGGGTCTGGTGTTGTAGTCTTTGCCAAGGTCGAGTACTTTTGAGCCCCGTTTCAATTTCGTTGCCTTGAAGGAGTGATGCAGTTCCAGCTCCCCTTCAGGAAGCACATAATCGCCAAAGGCCTCAGAGAACGGAGAACACGAGGTCTGCAGTGAACCGTCGTTAGAGATGACAACATCGACGGTTTGTTGCGTCGCCCAAGGATTGTTTTCTTCTGCCCAAATCTCCATCGTTGCTGCTCCCAAGCACAAGCGTTCAATATCGACGTGTGTTGCAGCAATCTTCCAGGTCTTGTCGTCACCAAGCGTGTCCTGTCCAACGACACGCCAGCGCCATCCCAACCGTTCTCCGGTTGCACCCTCTTCGATGACATCCGTGGCAAAGAGATCTTGCAATTCGATCGGTTGTAGCATGAGCGAAACACCGGGAAGAATAACGTCCAAAGAACCCAACAAGCCACCGACGTCAAAGGTCTTGGCAGAACCCTCGTAAGGCTTGTTGTCGATGGTTGCTGAAAAATCGAACGAGGTCGAAAGCGTAACCTGTTCCTTCAACTCGATGTGACGTCTGGACTCCAACGTCGCTTCTCCGGGTACGTACGCCCCATCCTCAGCCTCCGGACAACTGCCTTGGTTGATCAAAGAGTATGTGTTCCTACCAATATCGAAATCGTCGAATTCGTAGGTGTTGGCGATTTCAACCGCCAACCAATCGTTGCTTCCATACGGTCCTTGAGAGCGGACCGCACCCAGCAGACTTTGGGAGGACATGCCGATGAGATCATCGCTGTTTCCTTGGGTGACTGCAAGAGTTCCACGCCCTTCATAATCCAAGAAGATGCGGCAGTAATCGTCGTCGGGCTCAATGAAATTGAACACCAAATCAAGGAATCCCTCACTGGCCATGACCGCAGGTCGGTCGCCCAGTCCTCCGGAAACGATGTATTCCATCTCATCGCCGTAGCGGAGTGGTTCTGCGGTAAACGGCTCCAATGTGGAGTTGATGTACCACCATCCTGCTGCTCCAATGAATAACGAAACAACAACCACTGCAATCACTTTCGGACTCTTGAGCATGTCCGCCAAAGTTGCAACATCTTGTCGCTTCGATTCCAACGGCGTGAACGTTTCCTCAGGCTCATCGGCAACAAGGTCCGCCACCAGAACGGCTTCAAGAACGTCTTCTTCCTCAACAGGCTGTTGTTTGGCCGGCTTCGGTTCGTCCTCTTCGACGGAGATGGTCGTCTCATCCTCAAGTGAAAGTACCACTTCCTCCTCCGCCTCCTGCACCGCTTTCGATGCAGATTTCGCTTCGGACAAACCCACCTCTTTGCGAGACAATCCCGCCTCGAGGAGACGTTCAACCAACTCGGCTTTTTTGCCTGAAGTTGGAAGATCGTTGATGACGCACAGAGCCTTGAGTTTGGCTACCGTTAGCGATGATGTTTCATCTGCCATTCGTTCACCTCATTGACTTCGATGGCTCATCCCCTATCAAGGATGGTGGTCAATGCATCGCCATCCGCAGTACTTTGCCGGTTTATCCCTCATACGGAACGTAGGAGCCATCCTCAGCTTGTACGTATACGGTCTGATCGTAAGATCCGTCCGGCATCTTGCGGAAGAAGTAGCCGTTTTCAGCCGCCTCAAAGACCGGTTCTGCCGGTGCTGCCTCCGGTTCCGCAGTTGGTTCGTCAACCTGTGGAGGACCGCTTGGGCCAGGAGCAGATGGTGGCGGCCCCGAGGGACCTGCTGCTGAGGGCGGTGGACCGCTCGGCCCTGCTGAAGAGGCGAGAACTTCTTCCTCAGCAGTCTTTTTGCTTGGCTCTGTTAAGGCTTTGACACCTTCACCGTGACGTTGAGCGCCAAGGAATGCAAATCCAGAAAGGCCGAGGAACAAGACTGCGAAAATGCCTGCATAGATTTGATTGGGCCACATATCGCCATCGATCTTCATTTCCCCTCCAGAGAGAATCGCATTTCCGTCACCGGTATCGATGTATTCAGCAAACAAGCACACGTTTCCACCATCAACGTCGAATTCGAAATCAAAGACATCACCGGGTTGCACACCGCCTTCAGTATATTGGAATTGATTCTTGTGATCCGGTTCAACATTCCCTTCACGCAAGTCCTCTTTCATGCCCCAACCGTCCAATCCGCAATCGTTCGAATTGATGAGATAAACCGCAATGTCGACGTCACCCACGGTTGTATCTGTAGACGGAGTTGAAGCAACGATTTCTACTGAAATGGGAACATCGGTGAAATCTTCACCATCAAGCGGCAAACCCCAAACCATTCCAAGGTCTTGCTCGTAGGTCTTTCCCCCAGTGTTCAAATCGGCTGAGAACGGAAACGGGAACAAAGCAAATCCGAACATCAATGCAGCCAAACCGAGATACAGGAAGACATTCCAGCGTGAACGTTTCAGTGCTTCTTGACGTTCTTCAAGCGTCATTTCCTTCAACGCTTCTTCGTGATGGTCCTCAAGCGGAGGAACAGATTCCGTCGTTTCTTGCTCCGGCTCGGCTTGTTGCTCCTCATCGGACATGTATGAGGCCCAAAACGGCCGAGCAT
>PBSP01000041.1 GCA_002726845.1 Methanobacteriota archaeon
TGAACGTGGTGCCGATTTGGTCACCATTCAGCGTTTGCTCGGTCATACAAGCATCGCCACCACGCGTGTCTATCTCGACATCTCCGACCAAACCCTGCGCGAAGTCTACCATCGCGCACAATCGATGCGTCAAACGATGGACGAGGAACAAGCATCACAGAACGAGGAACTTGTCGAACAAGCCGGTGGAACGCATACGTTCGGAGTCGATGTTTCACGAATTTGAGCGCTTTCGCTTCTTGACTGAATCTGGACCAGCCCACTCACGGTGCGGTGTCACATCTTGACCAGAATGTCCGGGAATTGGACAATGCTTTCCTGAGCGACAACGTGAACAATTTTCCTTTGGAGGCAATTCAACGGTTTTGCGCAAGCGACCGTACTTCCTCCTTGGCATGAGATTGCACCCGCCGAGGCGGCTTTACAATGTAGCGATGTAACGCATCATTTCTTGCGGAACCAAGGCATATCGGTTACCTTTCGTGGTACCTTCAAGGTCTTGCCTTTACGACCGTCATCGGATTTGACCGATTTGACTTTCTGATCCCCTTTGGCCTTCTCAACGGTCTTTTCAGCAACTTGCTTTCCAGCAGCTGTTGCCTTTGAGGCGGCTTTCTTAGTTGATGCGGCTGCTTTCTTCGCCGTCTCTTTGGCCTTTGATGTGGCCTTCTTTGCCGTTGACTTGGCTTTTGTAGCAGCCTTCTTCGCCGTCGACTTCGCGCTTTTTGCTGCAACTGCAGCTGCCAGCTTTGCAGCGCTTGCCTTGTTCAAGCCAGCCTTCTCAAGTCCAGCCTTCCCGGCCTTTGCAATCTTTGCCGCCGTATTCAATCCAGCCGCTTGAAGTTTCTTTGCAGTCGCCGCTCCTACACCTGGTAGTGCAGTCAAATCTTCGCCCTTAGAACCCGCCTTCTTTGCCATGGTCTCGCCTGCATCGCCATACTACAGGTTACTCTTGAACTATTCCTCAACGACGTTGATGCCATAATGGGAGAAATTGATGTGTTTGAGTACCATGCGCTGACCATGGAGATGGATTTGAATCCCGAGGCATCCATTCTCCACGCTCAAGTACGAAGAGCGAAAGCGAGTCACTGCGTTGATGAATCCGGTCGATTTCTGCGCCCATCGACGTTTAAGGGACCCTCATCGAAAGTCTATCTTGGTGATGTGGCTGAAACGCTTCTGCGTTGTTCAGTTGGCGCTGAGACGCCAACATTCACGCAACCACCTGGCTTCAACGAACAGCGTTGGGTGATGGAATATACCGCAGGCCCACTCCATGTTACGATTGAATCCATGCCGTACTGGGGCTTCGGATTGCTGACCTCAGGATATCGCAACGTGGTGAAAATCCGAGGTCCCGTCGGTGAACGAGCACGTTTGGTCCACGATTGGGTCGCAGCCTTGCAGCACAATCCTTGGGAATTTGCCCACCAAGGCTCCGCAAAGAAGGCGCTTCATGCTGGGAAAACCTCACTCAAGTCAAACGAGGACAACTGGCGGTCGCACCAAACACGAGCCCGTAGCCTCCTGGCCGAATCCATCGCATCACTGAACCATCACATCGATCGGACGGAAAAGAAAGGCGATGTCGATACCAACATGATCAACTTGGCTCGCCTTGAGATCGATTTGGCACAACAAGCCCTTGCAGAGGACAATACGCCGGCCGTGGAACGGGCGCTGTCTCGTGGAGAGGCTGCACTGTTGCTGCCTGTTGAGGAAAACGAGCCTGAGGCCCATGGCTCAGTTCTGATCATTGAAGACGACATACCGTTGGTCGATTTGAGCGATGACGCCTCCGAATGACCGCGCGCTGCGTTGATAAAGGGAAGGCAACTCGGATGGTTTGGTCCACATGGCGAAAAAGTCGGAAGGAAGCGGAATCCAGCAAGCTGCAGGATTGATTCGATACTTCGACGAGGAATCGGAAGAATCGATGAAGATTTCACCGTTTCAAGTGTACTTCGCTTGTTTCCTCATTGGCGGCTTCTTCTACCTGGTCAACGAAGGCGTTATCCAAGCCATCATGAATCTGTTCTGAAGATTCACATCGGACGGATCAGAACGATTTTTTGTTCCTGCTCAGCCATGCGTTTTGCTACATGCATTGCCGAGGCGAGATTGACCGTGGCACCAATGGTTCGTGTCCCCTCTTCTTCGTGGAGAACCAAGCGGTGTGTGAGTTGATGCAGCGTTTGTTCATCAACGCGCTCAAACACCCATTTCTCATCTTCAATCCGAACAAGTGCAGGCACATCGACAAGAGGTCCCATCGTTTGTTCAATCGTCTTTGTTCGTGCCTCCAAGCCGGCCAAATCTCGAAGCGGTTGCCATCGACGTTGCCTTGTTGGTGCTTTGATTCTTCGGTGTTTTTCAACGCCAGCGCGAAACGCTCTACTCATGTCCATCCCATCCAGAAATCCGAAGATTTCTAGTTGTTGCATCGACATCTCGCATATAACAAGCGCGACCGATTTCTTGCTGAAACGGTCAATTTCATGCAAAGATTGTATCAGTCCACACGGAACAAACATTCGCTTGGGCGTTTGAAAAATTTGTGCCGATATTTTGCGATCAAACGGTAACCTATGTTGCGAAGCGGTAATGGGATCAACCAAAGCAACGGGAACCACATTTTGTAGTACCAACGCATGTACAAAACGCATCGAATACCTGCAGATGAGCGGATGTATGGCGTCCCTTTACGAATCAAATAAACGGAATCAGCATCACGTAACCGTGCTGGAAGCGTTTGTATGATCCGTTGCGCATCCTGATGGAGAATCGGGCGGTAACCGAGGTTCTTGCCTTTTGCCAATCGCTTGTCGATGAAGGTTGCAAGACGATGGCAAAGACCGCAATCCCCATCCAAGAACAGAAAGTCACGCTGATCGTCGATGTTGATTCGTTCTGCCAATTCAATCGACCATGTCTTGACAGGAAGGCCCTGGGAAATGTGAATCAGATCTGGAGCGAGAACGTCAAGACCCATGTCGTAGGATTCGAGAAGTGAATTGTTCTCAAGACGAACCTCTCCTTCATGGAAAGTCCACGGTTGATGAAAGACGTAGGCTCGTCGCAAGCACCCTCGATGCTCGGTGTAGAGGCAATACCGTTCGAACAAAAAATACTCCAACGTATGCGATTCTGCAACTCGTTCTGTTCCGATAGGATTCGATGTACCCACCAACTGAGCACCATCACTTGAGCGACGTGACCGCCATTGAAGGGTCGCCCCCTGACGTTTGACCTTGGCCTTAGCGTACCGATATGCAAGACCGTATGCGCGAGGAGCATGCACACAGGTCACCAAACTCTTGGCATCAAGAGTGAGGAAAAACACGCCAGGCTGACCGTCTTTTACAACGTAAGTTCGTACGTTAAACTCGGCAAATGTTGAGATTCCGGGAACGGAGGGGAGACCTCTTGGTCGTACGTTTTTCATGACGAACGGAATGACTCCAACATAGGCCTCACCATCGAAAAGATCGATTTCCAATCCGGTCGGCAGATGCGGTTGAAGCCGTGAAGAATCGACTTTCCAGTGCATGAAGGTCAAATCTCTCCATTCCTGAGAAATCGCATAAGCGCGAGGAGGCATTGGAAACGGAAGGTGGTCTCCTACCGGCGCCTCGCCCATACTTGCCCCAACCCGTGCTCCTGTTTGAACATCATTGACGGACGGTCCACGCATGGCGTAAATCGAGGGTCGTGGAAACAACGCACAACACGGCTGCCATCGGCACTGCGTAGGAAAGACCGCTTCCACTCATCAACACCAGAATAAGCACTGCAAGCGCGAGCGATGGAACCGCAAGCAGATGGACTTTTGAGGGCGACTTTGCCGAGTGCTCGACGGCCCAAGACAGCGGTGTCGTTGCCACGATTGCGAACCATGCTCCGAGCAACAAAAACGGCGCGTGTTCGAACGCAACAAACAACAGCAAGGGCCCGAACATCAGACTCCAACGAATCCAGTTCAACTCGGGACGAGCGCCGTCGTCAAATCCGAGCACGGGCAACAGCAGAACCCCAGCCATCAACAGACCCAGCCATCCACTTAGCCAAAACGACGTGCGGACAGAGGTCGCATCTGGGGTCTGTTGCTCGTGCATCATCAGCGCAGTAACCAACATCACAAGACCGATGCTTGCACCAACGCTCCAAACAAGGGCTTTGCTTCGTCCGTCACCCACGCCAAGCAGCGGATCCATTTCCCGTTGAGGTGCAGCAAAAACATGGAGATTAAACGCTACAAAAACCCACAACCACAACGTCGCTTGTGCATCATCTTGCCGTGGGTCGCTCCACCACGATGAGTCGAACACTCCTGAAGACATGTAGGCCATGAAGAGATAGGCAAAAGCCGTCAATACCAACGGAGATGCGGGTGCAAAGAAGCGGGTTCGATATTGACTCAGCCCGGACAAGGGTGCATGTGCAGACAGCAACCCTGTCACAAAAACAAACTCCGCAAGAATGAGGAATACAACGGCCCATGCATCGATTTGCGGCGCTTGCATGGTCATCAAAGGCATGCTATCAGGAGCAATGTATGCCGAATCATCGAACACCAATGTCGAAGAAACGAGGAGCATCAATGCCAAAGTACGCTTCATTTTGTGAAGGCCTTCTACCGTCCACGACCGGCGCGAACCTTGACCGTTCCAAGCGAACAAATACACAAGCGGAAGCACCATCCATTCGACCAAACCGTCACCGGCGAACAACACGTGCAATCGCTCACCAAGAGAAGCATCTGCATCGAGATAGGCTGCGACCTCAAGGTGAGTTGTGTCGTGTGAAAAAATTGAGGAAACGCGCAATGAGATGATGACTGCGAGCAAGAAGAACGGAAGCCACTTCAGAGCTTTAAGCAACGCCTCGTTTTTGTTACGAGCGAAACGCTCGACCGATTGGGGAAACATCCAGATGGCGACGGATCCAAAGAAAAGCGGGACCAGCCAAGGCATGTCATCGCCCAACATGAACCGACCACACATTCTCGCGCTATGATGCTAACGGCTTCGCAAGACAAAAAGGGGCGCGACTTTAGGGGCTAGCATGGGGGAGCGAAGCGGTGCGGAAGGCTTGTTGGCGCGGGCCGAAAGTGCTCCGCTTACAGGATTGGCCGAATCGCTTGGAATTGAACGTGCAAGATGGATTGCAACTGCAACACAACCCCTTCCAGAGACCTTGCGTTTGAGCATCAACCATTACGACAAGTCGTGGACAAGAGCGCAACTCCTCGCAATGGGTGCAGAACCGTTGAAGTGGTCGTGTCGCAATGAAGCCTACCAATTACCGTTCGCCCGAGGCCAAGCACCACGAGATGGAACTCGCGAACTGCTCGCTTTGTTACACGATACAGGTCGCATCACTCGTCAAGAAGCAGCAAGCATGCTACCGATTCTGGTCCTTGAACCGAAAACCAACGATCTTCTGCTCGACCTCTGCGCGGCTCCCGGTTCAAAGGCAACCCATGCAGCGGAGCTCATGGCACCGGAAGGTGTTGTTGTGGCCAATGAACCCATCTCGGGTCGCGTCAACATGTTGGCGAGCAATCGTGGACGTCTCTCGCTTCACAACGTGATAATTTCACAGCACGATGGTCGCCACGTAGGCCGCATTCCAAAGCCTGGATTCGATGCAGTGGTCGCTGACGTGCCCTGTACCGGAAGTGCAACCTCTCGAAAAAACAAGGACGTTTGGTGGAGTTGGACTCCAAAAGCTGGTCGTACAATGTTCAAACTTCAGGTTGACATTGCTACCCGCGGCGCACAACTTCTCAAACCCGGTGGGCTGATGGTCTACTCAACCTGTTCGCTCGATCCCGTTGAAAACGAAGCCGTGGTCGCTGAATTGATTCGGACCTGTCCTTGGATGGAGCTTGTTGAAATCGACGATTCCAAGGTTGACGGTTTGTTGTGGCATCAAGGCTTAACCGACTGGCATCCACTCGATGAAGAGGGGAACATTCCCCTCGATGCGAACGACGTCCCTTTGCTGGACCCAAGACATCTTCCACCAAAAGAAAAGGAACTGCTTGAAGCGCTTCCAAACACGCGACGCTTGTACCCGCATGACAACGATACGGGNGGTTTCTTTGTCGCCTTNTTGCGCCATCGTGAACAAGCAACACCCGAAGGTGTGGCCAAGACCTTCATCGATAAGTTGACNAANCGACGCTTGGATTCNTCTTGGGAATCAAGGCTCNTGCCCGCTCCCGAATCGAATCGTCACACCATCCACGGTGCGCGCCAGGATGACATCGACAGTGTTGTCGAACAGTGTCAACTTGCTGAGACCGATTATTCTTGGTGGCAGCGTGGAAAGCGTATGGCGGTTGCTCCTCGTTTGGTATACGATCGAATCTGGACTCAAGAAACACCCAACAAACGCGGTGACCGCTGGCCAGGCAGAACCTTTCACCCGCTTCAGGTGCTTCATGTGGGGCTTCCAGCCTTTGTTTCCAAGAACGGGAGTTGGCGCGCCCGCCAAGAATCCATTCCGCTGCTTTATTCTCAGTTATCCGACGATGTGCTGACCGTGGAAACGGAGGTCTTGGTTCGACTTCTGCGCGGCGAGGCTCTGGAGCCCGACGTTCTCTTTGATGAACACGACAAACGCCAAGGTGCGCTTCTTTTACGATGCCATCACGAAACGGGAACGCTCATTGTCAACGCTTGGCGAGGGACACGAATTACGCTCATGCTCGACAACAGCGAGCGTCGGTTGCTCTCAATACGGCTTGAATTGGAGGAAGAGGAATGAAACGAATTGCTGTGTTTGCTCTCATCGCTCTCATACCTCTTGCTTCAGCCGCCACAAGCATTCACATCGAATGGGACGTCAACGAACCTGTTGACGCAGATCGAAGGTATGTGGAACACTTTCCAGGGCCAGATCTTGATTGCTCGGAGTGCGTCTCCACTGCAGAAGATGACGTGGTCGTCCAGTGGTGGCGGTACAGCGACCAAACCGGTTCAACATGGCCCAATGACGATGCAAACATCCGAGCAGGTACGATGGGCGTGAACCTCAATGAAAGTCGTTCGATCATCAACGGGAACGGCTCCGAGCAGCGTCAGCATTTGGTTGATGTCGAGGGTACACTTTCCATACGATCGGAACTTGAGGGCCAGCATTTCATCGTCGCGAATTTGACCGTCGAGCCACTGGTGGACCTTCGTGATGATGTCGTCATGCAGTTCCTTGTCGTCGAAGAGAACAGCGTGGACAATCACGGTCGACACTTGTCGTATCTGGTACGAGACTTGAGCTCCGAGGTTGGATTTTATCGCACAGATAACAACCTCTCGAGTGTGAACGTCTCAATTTCTTACGAACACCTGATTGCAGCTGGTGTCGACCTTTCAGAGGAAGGATACGGTTGGAAAGTTCTGATCGTAGTGGTTGGCGCTGCTGCAGAATCCTCAGAGGCTCCGGGTGTGATTGCACTGTATGCGACTTCTGTACCAACTTCAAGCGAAACGCTTACGCTTCTTGATTACCTTCCACCGCTTGCGTTTATCGCAGTAGCATTGGTCATCGTTCTTTCAGTCGTCAGAAGCTCCTTCAATCAAGAGAGCGGCCTGCCGAACGTTCGCGCACACTGGAAGGAAGGGAACGATCTGGCCATCACCGTTGAAATTGAATCCAAGCGACGCAGCATCGCTATCGAAGGATGTGAGGCCGTTGAACCGTGGACGATGCGGGGCGGTGTGAAACGCAGTATAATCGAGCCTGATTCCTTCTTGAGTTTTGACGTCCGCTTCAAAAAACAGCATCACCAACCTCTCTTGGTCCTACTGAAGATGGAAGTCGATACGCTCGGTGGTTGGACGCAGAACATACGCCTACCCGTTCGCAGCGAGGTTGAACGAAGCGTTGAAAATGAACGACCATGACGGTTTGTCATGAATCTTGATGCAACCGACCGCACCATCCTCGCCGCCCTACTCGAAGATGCCCGCATCAGTCAACGAGGCTTAGCCAAACGCGTCGGTGTTGCCCAAGGAACAATCACCAATCGACTTCGTCGCCTCGAAGAGATGGGCGTCATCAAAGGATACACAGTCTTGCTCGATGCTGAGAGCATCGGTTGGACCATGACCGTGATTACCGGATTGCGCATCCAAAAAGGGACAATGATCGACGTCCAACAGCAAATTGCTGCAGACCCGCGTGTTTTTGCTGTCTATGATGTTACAGGCGATTACGATTCGATGGTGCTTGCGCGAGTTCAAGGTCGAAAAGATTTGGACGATTTGACAAAAACAGTGTTCACCATGGAGGGAGTACAACGCTCGATTACTCAAGTGGTTCTCAACACGGTCAAAGAAGACGGGCGAGTCCGCCCCGCCACTGAGTGAATTAATCCAGCGTCTTGACTTTGATGCTCCAGCGTTTCTTCGCTTTGTTGTAGCTTGAAGAGGTGACCACCACATCGATTGCAGAGTTGACGGCCATCAACATCTCTCTCTGCAGCCATTCTTGTTCCGACATTTGATCGCGCCAATACACGCCTTCGTTTTTATCGTCAAGACGGAACACAACACCTTGATGCTTCCCTTCAAGCAAATGCTTGATGACCCTTGCTTGTGGAATGACATCGCCTTCCTGCGGCGTCGGAATTACAACGTCTCTTGCTTGTTCAGTCGTTGTTGTGGGTTTCATCAGCATCACTTTGTTCCAATCTGGAACCTCCTTGTATCCGAACGTCAACACCACCATGTCTTCCATCAGGTACTCCTCATCGATTCTTTCGTGAGGATTGTGCAAAACAACTGGGCTGTCCTTGTCGAGATCAATAGTTTTGACTGCATTGCCCAGCCTGGGAATCAAATCCCCGACAAATTTTGGACCTCGAAAAAACGTGGCCCACCAACTGCGTTGGTTGCGCACTCGAAGTTGTGCATAGGTTACTCTCCATTCACGTATCTGGTCGCGCGGCTGAATCAGGTCTCCCTCGTGTTGCGCCTCGTTCGGAAACTCGATCGCATCCCAGGTTCCAAACATGGACAAGAGCTTCTTCAACGCCTTGAGTGTCTCCTCATCAAAATCAGAGTGGTGCTCCTCTGTGGACGCTATCAGTTCCATCAGTTGTTGTTTGGATTTTGCAACGAACGAACCTGTGAGAGCCCTCGGCTTTACGCTCTCATCAACTTCAGCAGACCCAACGCATGCAAGAACGGTCTCGATAACATCGCGCTGGAT
>PBSP01000042.1 GCA_002726845.1 Methanobacteriota archaeon
AAAGGAATTGCTTCCATAACACAAGGTAATGAATTGAGTGACATCATTATGATTGAGGATTTGTGGCCGCAATTGTCAACTTTTGAAGAGGTGCTTGCTGCTACATTCGAAGCAGATCTTGAGGCCGAAGAGGCTCGAGAAGATTCCAGAACAGGATCAGTTATTCACGCTGAACGACTTCAGCAGCGTGCAGATAAAGCTCGCCTTGCCGAGGAAAAGGCACTTCAAACGAGAAGGGAAGAACAACAGATGGAAGCATCAGAAATGCACGAGCATGAATGGTTGGTAGAGTAGGTGGGTACATGTCTGAATTTGCGTTGGAAACACTGCTTGAGGCAACACTCTTTGGTTCCGGCAAATCACTCGCAGCGAAAGAACTCTCAGAGTTACTAGGATATGAGGAAGATGAGATTTCAGAAGCGCTTTTGACGTTGCAAGCCTCGTTAAAACGACGTCGCGGCGGTGCATTACGCATTGTGGAAATAGGCGGAAAATGGGCGATGGAAGTTCGCCCAGATGTTGCGGATCATCTTCCAAAAGAAACCAAGACGGAGATGCCCAAAAAACTCCTCAAAGCAGCAGCGCTTATCGCTTATCACCAACCGATGCCGCAATCAAGGTTGGTTGAACTTCTCGGTCAGAAAGCCTACGATTATGTTCGCGAATTGTCACAATACGGTATGATCATGCGTCGCAGGGATGGGAATACAAGGCGATTGACCACAACAAGGCGCTTTTCAGAAGCGTTCGGTTGTCCTCATACAGACTTGAGAAAGGTTCGAAAATGGTTCAGGGAACAGGTTTCTGAAGCAGGATTGTTTGATGGAATGGAAACTAACGCATTGAGAGAGGTTGGTGATGATGGACTGGTACAAGCCACATTACCTCTTGAAGAGGAATGACTAGTTCTTTCTTAGTTTTTCGAGAATTTCAGCAACTCGTGTTTGTGTTTTCGGCCCATCTTCTGAGATCAGTAATTGTGCCACCTTTTCGATTTCGTTACCTACTGCACCAGCACTGACTGCCATATTCTTGGCGTGGAGCCGCATGTGACCTTTTTGGATTCCACTGGTAGCGAGCGCTCGCAACGCTCCGAGATTTTGTGCTAAGCCAGCAGCAGCCATCACAGAGGCCAATTCTTGAGCGGAATCAACCCCGAGGATATCGAGGTTTGCTTTTGCAACAGGATGAACTTTCGATGCTCCACCAACGATACCTACTGCCATCGGTGTTTCAATTGTCCCAACAAGATTTCCCGCCGAATCTTTCTCCCAATGCGTAATTGAGCCGTATTTTCCTTGGCTGTAAGTTACGTAAGCATGACATCCGGCTTCGATGGCTCTCCAGTCTTGTCCACAGGCTACTGCTACAGCAGAAATACCGTTCATGACGCCCTTATTGTGGGTTGCAGCTCGATAAGGATCGGCCATTGCAAAATGGTGAGCCTGTAAAATTCCTTCAATAATCGATAATCCTTCGTTTCTGTCGCCGGAATTACTCATTTCTTCGGGCGTAAATGTAGCGGTCACTCGTGCCAATCGTTCCGTTGCTAAATTGGATAGTATTCGTAACAAAGCACGTCCATTTGTAATGTTTTCAAGTTCTGGGGACAGTAATTCCGCCATGGTATTGACTGCATTCGCTCCCATCGCATCTCTGCAATCAACATGGATGTGAACCACAAGCATAGGGCCTGAGAGAGTTTGTATCCATCGAGTGGATATTTCCTTACAACCCCCTCCTAAACGAATCATTGTCGATGGTAGACTGTTCGCCAATTCCATCAATTGTTCTTTGTTCTGCTCTATTTCGGCCACTGCTTTTTCATGATCTTTGACATCAAGGAGTTGAATTTGAGCAATCATCATTGGTTGATCGTTGTTTGAGGTAAACCCTCCTGTTGCATGACAACGTTTTGCCATGTTGGATGCAGCAGCAACCACGCTTGATTCTTCAAGGCAAAATGGGACGACATAATGCTTGTTGTCGATAATGAAGTTGGTTGCTATTCCCACAGGCAGTGACATCGTTCCAATGACGTTCTCAATCATTCGGTCTGCAGAGGAATCGTCCAATTCACCATTTTGAGCAAGAGCGGCAATCTGGTCTTCACTGAGATTTGCAAGCTCTGCTATCCTTTGCCTTCGTTGCTCAACGCTGAGTTTGTAAAAGCCTTTGAGGCGGCTGTTGTCGACAGGCATGCGGTCTCCTCTGGTCCTGCGAAGTGTGCGGGAGGCATGAATCAATCGGAGGGTGTTAACGGGATTAACGCTTTAATTAACGCGTTAATTTAGCGTTACTGGTGCGTTAATTCATAACTTTTCAGCCTTATGGCAATCGGGTTAACGTCTTTTAACAGGTCGTTCAAAGGACCTTTTCCCGTCAAATATCATATACTTGGTCTTGATTGCTCGGGCATGCATGGAAACACGACTGATTTTGGTTTTCCTATGATGAGCGAAGATCCGTTTTCATCCAGCCCGCTTGGCAAAGACGAGATCGATATGTTGGTGGGAAGGCATGGTTTGTTTGAAGAACTTGAACGAAAGATAACCTTCAAATCGGCAAACCGTGTTTTGCTTGTAGGGGAGTTTGGTTCTGGAAAAACATCCTTTATGCAATGCTTGGGTGCACGAACAAACCTTCACTTGAGCATTGACAGAATTGCAATCGCAGAGCCAGGCATCGAATTGTTGAAGGATATGTTTGCGCAACTTATCGATGGTTCACCTCCGCATGATTACCAAAAACTAAGTCGAGATTTGCATAGAATGATGAACGATACGCGCCAAATGCTTCCGTTGATTACCGTTGATGCAGACATGGCAGACGTCTCATCTCTAGAAGCCTGTTTGCGTTCCTCTTTGCCATTTTTTGAACGTCTTCCAGCGTTGATCGTTGTCGCCATTAATCCTCAACAGCAATCGCTCATATCTGAACAGATTTTGCAACGATTTGAAGTGCGGAATATGTCAGAATTGGATATTGATGGGGTAAAGGCTCTCGTGGAACGGCGTATTGCAAGGGTCACCCAGCAACCCTACAAATTCGAAACCGATGATGCTGAGCGCCTCTTGCAGATGAGTCAAAGTGGCCAACCAGGTGCGATTATTCGCGTTCTTCGCAACGTCGTTTCTGGCCGCCAAGCCGCAGTTGACAACACGCAGAAGCACGTCGAATCAAATCCTGTGGAAACCGCAACGTTGGTTGAAAAGGAACCTCTTGAACCAAAGCATGTTGATGAAATTCCTGCATACGATGAACATCAAGACATTGAGAAACTGGAGGCTGAGGAAAACAACCCTGAATCATGGGAAGTGTCTCCGGGAATGACACAAACTTCGGGTTTTGATTTGGATTTTCAGGTACTCGATGAACCGGTTGAAGAGCCTGAAACGCTGACTGACGAAGGTTTAGGCGAGGTTGTTGAGGATTCCTTCGGAGATTCGTATCTTACAGAGGACAGTCTTCCGTTCACTGGTGTTTTCGGTGGTTTGAGGAATCGTCGAAAAATCATCAACAATGAACTGGAAGAAACCCCAGAAGGCCAGTTTAAAGAAACAGAAAAAGGCACAGCGTTTTGGAGTGCTGAGGATTCAATTTCTATCGATGAAACGATACAACCAGTTGACGAGATTGATGAACAAATGGATGTTGAAGGCATGAAATCAAATATTTACCACAACACAACTGAGAGGTCAGAGGGAGTGCGAGCGCAAGACGAGCAGTTGTTTGATACATCAGCAATCGAAACATTTACGCGATTGTTGGCCCAAGTATTGGAACCTAACCACCGGTTTGGAGAGGGTGATGATACTTTGGTTGAACGTCTTCGAAATCTTTCGAGACCAAAACTGGCTGATAAAGAAGAACATGTCCTGAATGTGGCGGTTCTGAGTTCCCTAACCAACTCGGAATCGATCGTTGTTGCTGAAGCGAAAGGACGTAACATATCACCTTCTGATTCAACGCTTCTTCATCGCTTATCGATTAAACGAGCTCGTTTGTCCCAAATCTGCAACCGTTTGCACAAAGCAGGTATTTTGCATGCAAGAACGGTCGGACGTTCCCGTATGTTTGGATTGACAAGAAGTGCCCTTGCCCAATTGATTGCATGGGGTCTTATTGGAGGTGATGAGTGATGTCGTGGTCGGTGGGATGGTCGTGGCAAGCGCCATCGAGAATAAGCGCTCTCGAATCTGTGAATGGCCACCTTTGTGTTGCTTATGGTCTTGAATTAACCCTGTTTAACGATGCAAACGAGGTCCAATGGCAACGAAGCATGCCATTCAAAGTGCATGCCATATGCAACGCAGACGGCCGTATTGGAATACTCGCTGCCCATGCATTCTATTTGCTCAACACTGTTGATGGTTCAATGGTGCATGAAGGACGTTCCTCTCCCGGTGGCTTCCTTCACATTTTGAACCGTCCAGGTGGTGGATGGGTTTTGTCAGGTCGAGATGGAAACTTGCACCTTTTCGATGCAAATGGCATCGGGATTCGACGTATACAAGCTGGCGTTGTTCGCCGCCTTATTGGTTGGCTCGACCGTGAACATCTGCTCTGGCAGGACGAACAAGGAACGGTGTGCTGCGGACAAATAGCGCAACAGGACAAACGAAGGGTCGTGGATGCTACGGTCTGGAGTTGGGTTTCACCACTCATCGATGGGCGGATGCTCATGCAATCCGCCGATGGTCAAATTTGGGATGGTGTTCCACACCCATATGGATGGGATGCTCACGAACGTGTGGAAGTCGAATCGCTTGAACCGCTCATGGCGACACGCGCCGGCGACGGTTGGTGGGTCCTCGGAATTGAGGGTCATCTTGATAACATGACTTCTAATTCTCATGAAAGCCGCGTAGGAGAAGGAATGAACCTTGGTGACCTGTTGATCAGTCTCGGACCGAATACGATGATAACCTGTCGTAGAGATGGACTCGTTCGACGTTGGGTGGCGCCTCATTTGGCTGAGGAGCAGCGACGTCATAGGCAGAAAGAAGCAGCTGATGCGAAATTGGCCCGTTCTTGGGATGAACGTCGGCAACTTTTCCAGCGGGCACAGAGTGCTGAAGACGAGGGAAGATTGTCCCGTGCTGTCGAACTGTACGAAGCATTGGGCCGTCAAGAGGATGTTCAGCGGTTACTGCGACGACAAAAAGGTGGAGATGATGCAGATGAATCCTGATGAGACACTCACAGTGGAGCGTGTGAAGCACTACCTTAACATCACGGAAAAAGCTCGATTGAAAGCAACTTCTCTTGCTTCGAATCCTGATGAGGAATCGATGTTGAATACGTTGCTTTCAATGGCTGATGATTATGCAAACGATGCAGAGTATTTTCTGAGAAAGGGAGATTTAATTCGTGCATTTGGAGCAATCAATTATGCGCACGCGTGGATCGATGCAGCCGTCAAACTCCGTCTTCTTGACGGTCATGGAGATGATCAACTGTTCACGCTGCCTTGAATTCCTTTATGTGATTCGGTTCGACTTTGACAACCAAATCGTGTATTGCTTCAACGTCGCTGAGGATTTCTTTTGCTCGTTTTTTTGCTCGATTTATGAAAGGTTGAATGGATTGTTCAAGGTTCATTCGTAATCTGTAGATGTGAGCAGGCCGACCCCTTGTCGGTTCCGTTTGCGGAGAGTGGTGCACAAGATTCATCTCCCGAAGTTCTGATATTGCCATACTGACGTCGGGCTGCCTTATGTTGCAATGGCATTGAAGATCTTTTGATGTAGCAGATCCTTGAAGGTGCAAACAGATAAGCACGCTTGCAGTGTTCTCATTTGTTCCCAACTGAATGAGTTTTTGTTGTAAGGAACGCTCAGCGTTGCCCAATTGATGTCGCAAGTTGAGGTCCATATAGATTTTATAAAATTGCAAATATATAATATAATCACCGACGTTTAATTGGAAAACGAAGATAAAATTTATTCTGAAAAATTAACGATGCCTTAGAAGTAGGAGTTTTCGTCCTAAAGACCGTTAATCAAACGGATGTTTTTCCCCTGAAGTACTTCAAGAATAGCGATACTGTTCTCGAGCGAACGACGTTTGAGTTTTGCATCGACGGTAAGAATTGGAATACCTCGTTCTTTTGCCACCTCAATCAATGCATCGTCCGTATGCGATGCTTCGTAATTGATCTGCGTTGAGCGTTGAAGTAACAAATCCAGCATGAGTTTGTTTCCGCGTGAACGGCTTTCATCAATGGCTTCCAATTCGTCAAGAACCAAGTCTAGAAGAACAAAGTGCGGTGGACCGACAAGTTTTGACAGTGATGTGTCGATGTTGAACCCTCCATCTATCAAGGCAACCCAGCCACAAGAATCGATGAGCACGTCGCCCATTGGCTCACCTCAAAGAATGGTTCCGTGACCGATGAGACGCCATCGGGCACCAACTCGACGGGATAGCGATACTCTTTGACCTTCGTCTGCGCAAATTGGAAGGCGAAGCTGGAGGCTTGCTCTGCCCTTTTCAACCCCTTTTACAATACCAACTGAGGTTGACGTTGCTACATTAACCATCAACATCTCATTGTTTCGAAGGGGGTGTATCTTGTCTTCTGATTCTCCTTCGCCACCGACCATGTTTTTCATCAAGTGAACTTCAATTGCACATTCCGTGCGAACCTCCGGTAATTCCCCTTTCTTAGCAAGAACTTGACCGGAGAGATTGTCGGCAGTTGTTACCGAGGGATCTAGTAGGGTGCCAAAACCACAAAGTCCTCCTGCGGTCATTTGGTTGCGCTTTCCCCCACCGCCTTGCATACTTGTGATGGTTGTTTCAATCGGTTCCCAGTGGGATTTGTTCCCATTCTCAATTTTGCGCCCAGGTCCAATTGTGATTTCATCTCCTTCCCGAAAAGTTCCTTCAACTATTGAACCACCAATCACTCCACCCGTCAATTTCGTTGGGCGGGTTCCCGGTCGATTGACATCAAAGGAGCGTGCTATATGCATGACGGCACGATCGTCCGAATCACGGTCTGGTGTAGGAATGGTTTTCTCAATCGCCTCGATTAAGACATCCAGATTAACATCATGATGTGCCGATACAGGGATAATCGGTGCATTTTCTGCGATTGTTCCTTCGAGAAACGCTTGGATTTCTTGGTAAGATTCCAACGCACGTTCTCGTGAGACAAGGTCGATTTTGTTTTGTACGATGACAATGTTTTGTATCCCTGCTATCTCAAGAGCCATTAGGTGTTCACGTGTCTGAGGCTGTGGACAGGTCTCGTTCGCAGCAATCATCAGCATAGCACCATCCATGATGGAGGCACCAGTAATCATGATTGCCATCAATGTCTCGTGACCAGGAGCATCGACGAAGGATACAACACGTTGCAATTCAGAGTCGACATCGTCTCCACCCTCCGGATTTCGACCGGTTGCGTAGTATTGCCCCGATTTCGTCTTGTAAAATGCGGTATCTGCGTATCCGAGCTTGATTGAAATCCCACGTCTTCGTTCTTCTGAGTGGGTATCGGTCCAAACGCCTGATAGTGCTTGTGTTAGGGTGGTTTTTCCGTGATCAACGTGACCAACCAGTCCGATGTTGACCTCTGGTTGGGATGGAAGTTTTCGTGCCATGCTTCCACGCCCCAATCATCGATTCAACCCTCTCGGGTTTCACTCCGCTGCTTCTTCTCCACCGAGCAATTTGTCAAGACCGATGTTTCCGGTCTCGATAACTTTGAGGTTGATTTGTCGCGTGTCTTGGGTTACGGTATTGCCTCGGAAAACACGTCGCTTGCGCATGCCTTCTGGTTTGTAGCGAAATCGCTTCTTTTCGCCTTTCTTTGTCTTAAAGACAAGGCTATGACCTTTGAAACCAGTGGACGCAGTGACGAGGATTGCTTGTCGTGAACCACCCTCAAGATCGCGTCGCATTGGAGTTCCGGTTTTGTCGGAGCCACCTGTGATTTCNAGTTTGTATCCAGTNAGAGTTGCNTCGCCTTCTCCGACAAACATACCGTCGATGACATCACCAATTTTTTTGCCNAGCAATTGGGCGTGATTGTTTCCAGAGATGACTGTTTTGAACGAGGGTGAATAGGTCTTCTTTTTCCCGTTTTTTGTGGTTCGAGTCAACTTGGTTGTGGTGTCGTTGACCACTGCAACAAATGAATTTCCATCAGCCATGACGCATTCCTCTAGCAACTTAGCGACAAACGACCCCTATTTAGCCTCACCGCATGCTTTTTTGTTCACTTGCGTTTGAGTTTTCGTAAAACACGTCCCTCAATTCGAGCAGCAACATCTACAGGAAGTGCATGTGGCATCGAGATGTGTGTCGTGCGTCCACGCCCTTCGCCAACAGTATCCACTCTCGTAGCAATGATGTCTAGCTCCTCAATTTGTTTGAGGAATTTCCACACAGTTGTGTGACTGCGAGGTTTGACTTCATATTCTTCACAAACCACAGCATACATGGATGCAACATCTTTGCTCGTCATGAATTCGGCTTTTCGTAAACGACGGCAGATTCCAAGCAAGACCAGCATTTGGTGTCCAGATAAATCATCAAGAACGTCCTCCGGCATGACCTGAGGAACATCTTTGGCTTTTGTTTGTACATGCTCTGGCATGAGCAGTTTCTTACCATCTGATTCTGCATGTTCAACCGATGCTCCAAGCAGTTCAATGACCTGTCGAGCATCGCCAGAAGGCGCTGCAGAGGTTGCGATGAGCATCAGAATTTCTTCGTCCCAAGAGCGGGGATTCAGCGCCGCCTCTGCACGTTGGCGTGCAATTGCAAGAAGCCCCTTCACATCATAAGGCGGTATAGGAATGTGGTTTGTATGCCCAAATCGAGATATAACAGCGTTTTCAAGAACATCAAGAACTTGCTCTTGGCTAATGAGAATCAGCGACAGCGTCCCACTTCCATCCTGATCTTCATCGATACGAAGCAATTGATAGATGAGGTCGTTACCAGATTTCCTCAGCAGGTGATCAACCTCATCCAGTACCACAATAAGATGACGACCGTTGTTTCGCAGCAATTTCCTCAAACTACTCAAGAGTTCTCCCATTGAAAGTCCACGATCGGGATGGCCGGGGTCTAGGGATTGAACAATACGTTGTGCAACACGGACATTGGTTGTAGCATTTCTGCAATTGATGTGGACGCTTCGAAGCGGGCGTTTGTTCCGAAGGTGGTGTTCAATGTCCCGACAAAAGGTACGAGCGAGAAGGGTTTTGCCACTCCCGACAGGTCCTGTAATTACGACGTTTGCGCTACCAGTGGGATGAGCGATGGAATGAAATTTACCCGCTAATGTTGTCTGAATGCTTTCGCGTCCAACCATACTCTCTGGGATGTAGTCAAAGTCCAGAGGGTCAGGGTTCAGTAAAATGAATCCTGAACCAATCCGGTCGAGATAGTCGCTCATGTTGATTGCATCTTGACGCCAACCGTTCTTGAACACTCGCTCGGTTTCAAGCAAAAGCAGTTCAAGTTCACGGGATTTCATCAAATTGATATCCAAGTTCCCATTTCTTTTCACCGAGAGCTACTTCGAGTTCAAAAGGTGTGATGAGAGGTTTGGCGTATTTGATGGCGTCATCAATTGCAATTCGTGGGCAGGCTGTATTGACAAACGCATCGACAGGATAGAAATCAATTAATTCCGGTCCAACATGTTCAAGGGCAAGTAGGTAACCTTTCTTACCGTGCTTTTCCAGCAAGCGCTTCATCCTTAGAGCGAGAGTTCTTCGCATCTGTCCTGGCTTTTCACCGATTAATATCCCAAACTTTTTTGCGTCCATAGACGACATGATTAATCCAAAGCGCTGCCTGAGAATTCGCTCAATGCGTTCAAACGACATTTCTACAGCGTCCCCAGAGTATGGGTTTAGCATAGCAAGTGGCTTTCCTGTATGAAGAACCA
>PBSP01000043.1 GCA_002726845.1 Methanobacteriota archaeon
CGTACGCCTGGTCAAGGTTCTGAATTCTATTCACTTCGAGAATATGTACCCGGTGATCCGTTCAAGAACATCAACTGGAAGGCCTTTGCTCGAACTGGCGATCTGATGGTTAACGAAAAGTGTCGAGATGCAGTGACTGATCTTTACCTTCTTCTCGATTCATGAGATGTTTCTCGTATTGGAACAGTCCTGAAAAACCCACTTGAAATGGGGACAGTTAGTGCTGCAAGCCTTGCTGCTTTCTTCTTGAAGCGAAGAGACAGCGTTGCACTTGGTATCTACGGAGACGGTCTTGCTTACCTACCTCCTGATACAGGAGACAAGCAGTATTTCAAGATCCTAAGTTCGCTTGCTGGGGTTAAACCTGAGGGGTCCATGCCATTGCAAGCCGTAACCAATTCGCTCAGTGGACGATTCAGTCGCGGCAGTCCTGTGTTCGTGATTTCCTCTTGTGAAGGAGATGGAACCGTTCCTGCTGCAGTTCGAGATTTGGTTGGGCGCGGGCATGAGGTTACGGTCTTATCACCGTCCAGTATCGACTTTGAACGCCTTGTATCACGCATTCCTCGTATGTCGTACGAGGTTCTCAAACTCGAGCGCCAAAATCGTCTCACAACACTCGCAGGTTCTGGTGCACAGGTCATCGATTGGATGCCTGACATGGATTTGTCTCAAGCAATTATGCAGGTGAGGGGGTATTGAATGGCCGGTGAAGTCGATCCTCAAAGCGACGTATCCTTGATGGGCGGGCGAGCTCGAACGCTGCACCTCAAGACCTTGCGCAAGCAATGGCAAATCATCACTTTGCAGGTTGTTGCAACTATAGCGCTTGTATGGATGTACCTTGAGGTCGTTTCGACTTATGTTGTCAACAGCATCGATCACACCAGATTGTTTGACACTCTTGAATCGGGCATGGGTGAAATACCGATTGGCGATTGGTTGACGGGTAGAGGGCGGACAGGTTTAGCCCGCTTCTATGTCCCGATTGTATTGGGCTTGAGCCTCGGAGGCTCAATGGCGCTTCTTGCATTCCAATCTCCTCGCGTCCAACAGCGTATCAAACTCGGTTTTATCATCGGTCTGATGACGCTCCTCATCGGTCGTTTGATTCTCAGTTGGGTTCCCTCAATGCTGTTTTCACTCGACCTGAGACCACCTACAGAAGATGAACTTAGGACTCTTGAATGGCCATTGTTGATGATTCTCTCCTTGTTAATTCTCTTCATCTACCTTCTTCCCGTTATCATGGGGACTCGGGGAATTTGGGGTCTTTCACGTCGTTCCATCGGTTGGGCCATCGGATTCACGTTGCTGTTTTTGGGCATCCACGCCATTCTTACCTTCCCGCTCATTAAGAGCCAACTTGGTGATTGGGGGTCAAACCTCATCTCACTTGAATCTCAAGTGGGTGATCCAACCGTAGGAATACTCGGATTCGATCTTGTGACAACTGAGCAATTTTCATTGATCTTGATTGCTATTCTAATCATGGTATTCCAGGAGTCTGGATTCGGTGTAATTCGCTATCTCGAGTATGCTTATCGTTTGCCTGAATCCTGTAAACGTGACCCAGAATACGTCCGCCAGATGGACAATGTATTGAACGGTCATTTGAGACACACTGCTGGATTCCTTCTCATAACAGGATTGGTAACAATGATTGCGCTTGGCTTCCATAGCGTTCTGTTGGAGTTCGTTCGCGCATCGACTGGAAGTCAATGGGCTGCACAAGTCTCTGAATCGATTGAACTTTCATTGACCTATGGTTTGGTCATTTCAGCACTTCTGTTCTTGAGCCTTGTTGCAGTTCTCCGCTTTTTCGTACCATGGCAGCGGGTATGGGGCCTCATTGATTCAATGACCAAACGCGCTCAAGAACCCGTTCAAGAGAAAGAATACTGATCATTTTGATGCTCGCAGTGATTGAATCCCTCGACCGATGAATTCAATCAGAATCAGCACAACGATTGCAAGGCCAACCGATGCCATCCATTGGTACCAAATCAAATCAATGGATGACCAAACATAGTCATTGACGAATGCGAAACCGAGTATGCCGAAAACAAAAATTATCTTTTCAAGAACTATTGGATACCGCGTTCCTTTGGATTCGTTGCGCAACAACAGCGTTTCGACCATGGAATCACATCAGAAATCCAATTCAGACAATTGGTCTTGGAGCGCTTCTAAACGAGGGTCGTGTGCTGGTTGTTCGGCCTCGGGTGTTCGGAGCTGACGCTCGGCATCAATCCGTGCCAATTCGGCTTCCAAATCAGCACGATCTTCCTTGATGGGTGTCGTACGCTCTTCTTCAAATGAGGCAGGTGTTGGTTCGGCTTCATTCGGAGCAGGCATCTCTTCCCATTCATCGATTGTTTCGACAACAGTCGGCTCTGCGTCGAGTGAAACATGTTCTTCAACAACCAATGTGGACTGAATGTTTTCCATCATTTCGTCAGCAACAGGGATGCGTTGACCAACGGGTATAGCGGTTCGTTCAAAGGGCAAGAATCCGTCGCGTTGGAAATCCCACATCGCTCCCCGTGGAACGCCCTTTGTAAGCCCTGAGGCATCGATTTGTGTCAACAACTCCTCAAGAACTTGAGCCGTTTGTTCGAGTGCAATTGCTTCACCAGCATCTCGTTGGTCGGCTTCAAGATAGATGTCATCGAGGGCCACTCGAATCAATCGCCGCGTCTCAATCGCCACACTTGGCAACGCCTCAGGACGCATGCAATTCATGCGCAGTGCCTCAATCTCTTCGGGTGGCGCTCCGAGGTTTCCTAACTGATCCAAAACATTGCGCATTCTTCGAAGCATCGTAATTGAACGGTCGTAATCTTCGAGAATTCCTTCTAAATCGAGAATAAGGTGTCCGACAGTTTCCCCAAGCTGATTTTCCAATCGCTGTTGAACCGACCATCGAGCCAAACCTCGCACTGCACCCGCTGTTTGTGGCACCTGGCGCTCAAGAAGCGTCATCACTTCACTGCTCAACAAATGGCGTGGTGTTGCAGCTATATGATCAACCGTTGATTGAACTACCTGCAATGCCCGTTCAACAGCACGGTCCAAAAGGACGACAGAATATCCGAGGGTTCGAGCGTGTTCTAAACGCTCCAGAACGGGTCCAAGGCCTCTGAAGGTTGCATCGTCGTTGAGGAGTGCTTGTGCTAGTGGCTCCTCTGAAAGTCGTGCTCGGAGCCGTTCAGCCTCTGCAATATCGGCCACGGCTTCTTCATGTGCATCGGTAAGGGCCTCAGCACGCGCAATCAGTCCTGAAAGTTCTGTCTCAGCATTACCTCTTCGTGCACCAAGATTTCCGAGCTCTGTCAAAAGTTCTTTTCGCTCACCCATTAACTCACGCATTTCTGAATGAAGTTGCATTCTGCGTGCTTCGTCCTCAGCAAGCCTCTGCCGTTCCTCCTCCGCTCGTCTTCGACTTGTGAGGGTTTCAGCCTCAATTTGGTCCAGCCTTGCTTGAGCAGTGCGAATTTTTTCTTCCGAAGTATTGCTTTTTGATTGTGCGTCCGCTTGCCGTTCTCGCAGTGTTGAAACTTGCTCTTCCAATGAGCGCAATCGTCGTTCTTCAAGTTCGATTTGGTCACGAATCGAGGAGAGTCTCTCTGCGTTCGATTCCAAATCTGCTCGTGTCGTCGCTTCTTGATTTGACAGTGTTTCAAGCTCATCTCGAAGTGCTTCACTGCTTTCTGTATCGCCCAGTGTTTTAGCCAATTCAGCCGCTCTTTCGCTGAGTTGATGTTCGAGCTCACCGACTCGTCGCATGAGCCTATCAGCACGTTCTTCTGCTTGTTCCATCCGAGTTCTTGATTCTGAAACAGTGACCTGAACTCGGTTCAATTCATCGTTTTTCGATTGAATGGTTTCGGTCTGCTGACCGGAGGATTGCTGGATTTCATCAAGACGAATCATCGCCTCAGTGCGCTCTTTCTCTGCATCTTGAAGTTGGTTCGTCAAACTCGCATTGGTACGCATAAGTGAATCTGCTCGTCGTTCGGATTCTTCCAAACGCCGCCGCAACCCAGCATCAACCCCAGACAATGGTGCAACACTTGGAAGCGTTTGAGCGATCTCTTGACCCCCAACGTGTATGGTCAACTTCGAACGAANAGCCCGAACATCATCCAGACCTATCTCAAACCCGTACATGTTCATCAANCGATGCATCATCGTATCTCGACGNTTTTCAGATCGTGTNCGAACCGTTGACANGGCNTCAACAAACTGTTTGATTGTAAANGCCTCGACATCACCTGTGGCTGNNGATACCATCGTACCCGACGNCAATCTGTGCAATTTCAGCACACGCTTGCTGTCCGTCAATCCAAGCATCGCATCTTCAAACGATTGACCGTTGGCTGCCATTGCGACAGGGAGCCCGTTGTTCAGGGCAAGGGAGACTGATTTGCCGGTTACACCCGCCTTAAGATGGCCCGTCACCCGTTCTTCGAGCGCAGCAGTGAGCATCGACATCACCGCATCAGCCCCTCCCTTTCCTTCGCGAAGGACAAATCCGTCAGGGATTGAAGCGGACCCTTCCTCATAGGTGCCTATTTCGCCATCGAGTTTCGCAACCACATCGGTCAGCAGACGGGCATGATTGGCATCCAATTCGGTCCAAATTGCAAGCACAATCGTGCTGCTGGAAGCAAGAAGTAAAGATGCATCACCCATGTTTAACGATGCATAACCGTTGCCGTCACCTCCGAGGTTTTCTTGTTGAGCGTTCATAACTTCAGAAATGGAGGCCACAGTTGCTGCGAGATGTTCGGGCTCGCCAGGCAAATCGCCCATGCTATCGATGAGGATGCCCTGGTCTGCAGCCAATCCTCCTCGAACGTGCTCATAACCCGAAAGGGCCTGCAACACTGCTGATATATTTCGAGCAAACAATCGGTCTTTGAGTGCACTTCTTGCGCCTAGGCCTTGCGTATCGGCTTGGAACTCAAAAGCCTCAGGCAGCAACGCTGCTAAATCGGCAAATCCGTGCAAAGAACAACTCGAAGCAATCAGACGGTGCTGGTTTTTCTCCGCTTCCTCCATCGCTTCACGTGCATCAGCTCCGCCAAGCAGTTTGTTGGCACTTGAACCTTCACAAATCCATCCAACAATACGCCCTGAACGAATCAATCGATGGCCAAATGGAGTTTTGCGTCGGCCCACCCATGTTGTGATGAAGCCATAATCAAAAGGCTGAATTGTACCTTGTGATACGTCTATTTCATCATCAATTCGTTCAATGTGTGGTAAATCAAACATCATATCGCCTCAAGTTGTTTTGAATTCCATTCTCTTCGCAGGCGCTCCAATTCGTATCGCCAAACGCCTTTTTTCCCATCTTTGCCTGAAAGATGAACATAGAGATCGTTCTCGAAACGATCGTAAAGGGTTAATCGCCGGCCTTCGATCCACGCTTCGAACAAGGTACCAAGGCCGAGTTTTTCACTGATCGAGCAACAATACGCCCATTGCTGACGTTGTTCCTCTGCAGTTTCTGGCCATTTTTTAGTGGTTTTGAGAACACTGCCAAATTGATCGATTAATCGGACGTGGTTTGCACCGTTAAGTCCGCAAAGTTGAGAAAACAACCTCTCCGACATGCCAGCCCAAAGCGTTTGACAACAGCGTGGCATTCAAGAACTTTCCCGAAACTCTTCCCCCGTAGGGGGATTTGGCAACCTAAAGTAAAAATCCAACTGCAAATTTCCAAAACGGCGAACGCGGTGGAACAACACGGCATACTTTTCCGCGCATTTCTCGGTCAAAACGGGGAAAATATTTGGATATTTTCCAATTGAATTTTCAAAAATTGAATTGAAAATTTTATCCTTTCGAATCATCAATCGGAGGCGTTTAATGGAGGTGACGTGACCAATCGACATGGCCGAGGCAACCCAGAGTCCATTTCAGGCACCAGTCTGCGATGTGTGCGGAAGGGATGCGGTTGTTGAACAAGCCTATTCTGGCCGAATTTTGTGTGGACATCATTTGGAGAAATCCATACGTAAGAAAGTGGGAAAGGAGTTACGAAAGCAATTGCACCTCGACAAGTCGAAACCAACGACTGTGTTTGTAGCAATCTCTGGGGGTAAAGACTCAGCAGTCTTGTTAACGGTTCTTGTGGATTTGATTGGCATGCGTAGAGACGTCCGCATCGTTGCGGGTTGTGTTGATGAAGGTATAGAGGGCTATCGTCCACCCTCATTGCAGTGTGCAATTGATTTGTGCGATGATCTCGGTGTCGAGTTTATCACCACAACCTACAAACAACTCAATTTCAAACACATGGATGATGTTGTAAAACGGCTTCCAGTCATTTCAGAATCGAAAGAACGGGTGTCCACAATGCCTTGCTCGTATTGTGGCGTATTTCGCCGACAAGGCATCAATGCCCTTGCAAAACAAGTTAATGCCGATGTCGTTGCGCTTGGACACAACCTGGATGACATGGCTCAAACCGTTTTAATGAACATGACCAATGGGGATATCGATCGAACTCTCCGCCTCGCCCCCCATACAGACGCTCCAGTGAATGGGCTACCTCCGCGAATCGTTCCTCTACGGTGGATACCTGAGCAGGAAATTCACCTCCTCGCTTTACACAAACAACTCCCAATCCATCATGAGGAATGCCCATATGCCCAAGGAGCACTTCGATGGCGATATCGTGACATTGTTGCTCAACTGGAACAAGATGTTCCTGGTACGCGACACAGCCTTGTCCGCATGTCCGACAACATCAAACAGGTCGCACGCAGAGGAGCTCCTCTGATTCAATCGCACCCGACAACGTGTGAGCGTTGTGGATCACCAACATCTGGAGCGACATGCAAAGCATGCGATATGCGTGATTTACTCGACGTTGATTTAGATGAGATTACGGATTAGTTTGTTCAAATCTTGTGGACGCTCGCAATAATGACAACGCAGTGTTAGCGGTGCGGTTTTCGCAACTCGTAGTCGATGCGGCAACGGCTCTCGAGGATTTTGGGTGATGCAATTTGAGAATGTGCAACGGACAACGTTTCGAACCTCGTCGCCGAGATTGACGTTCAATTTCTCAGCGACTGAATACGCTCGAATGATGGCAATGCTGGAGTCTGGAGCTACCAAAGCCAATCGATCGAGTTCGGATTGGGTTAATTCACGATCCTCAACTTTGATGATGTCTTTTGCCCCCATCTTCTTGGAAGGTACGTTCATAACAAGGGAAACGGGAACCGATGTATCTCCAGAGAGGTTGAGTAATTCAAGCACTTTAAGCGCTTGACCGGACGGTATGTGGTCGATTACAGTGCCGTTTTTGATGGCTGTAACCCTTCGCATGTTGTGTTCGCCTACCATCACGCATCACCTCCTTCGATTGAAGCGGGAACTTCGATGCCCAACAATCGACAAAGCAATGCCATTCGAGCAACAACGCCGTTGAACGCTTGCTCGAAATAACGAGCATGGCGGGTTTGATCAACGCTGGGATGGATTTCATCGACACGAGGTAGTGGATGCAATATGACCATCTCGGATTTTGCATTATCAAGGTCCCTTGCATGCAACTTGTAAGCGCCAGCGACCTTCGAATATTCATCTTCATCAGCGAATCGTTCTTTTTGGATTCGGGTCATGTACACGACGTCTGCTTTGTTGATGTTGCCGAGTAGGTCTTCGGTTTCTGTGACATCAGCACCATGTTGACGCAAATCTTCGACGATTTCTGTTGGCATACGCAACAACTCGGGGGATGCAAAAATCAAACGACAACCAAATCGAGCAAGAGCGTGAGACAGGCTGTGGACGGTTCGTCCATAACGCAGATCGCCTGCAAGAATAACCGTCAATCCTTCGATTGAGCCATGGGATTGTTGGATGGTAAACAGGTCGAGCATGGTTTGTGTTGGGTGGTGACCTGCTCCATCACCGCCGTTGAGAATAGGAACGTCCGCTGCATCTTGTGCGTATCGTGCAGCACCTTGTCTCGGATGTCGCATAGCGATGATATCTGTGTATCCGTCAACCATTTGAATGGTATCGAACAAGGTTTCGCCTTTGACAACAGAGGATGTTTTGACATCCCCCAGATTAACAACATCGCCACCAAGTCGCTTCATTGCTGTTTCAAATGACATCCTCGTACGTGTGCTCGGTTCGAAAAAGAGATTGCCGAGAATTTTCCCCTTCAGGAGAGGTAGGTAGGTTTCTCCTCGTGCAACGGGAAGGAGCCGCTCAGCATCTGCCAGAATGTTGTATATGTCTTCGTTGGTCAAATCGTCCATCGTGATGAGTCCTTTCATGGCATGTCCCCTTCGTTGCCAACCATCCAAGCACACCCTTGAACATTGTTGCCCAACAGTATGCAAAGAGTCGGTGGGTTCATCATCAAAACCGTTTCTGGTACAATCATGCTCTGGGGCGATGTGGATGAGGCGATTAAAGCCGAACGCTTGCTCAGAATTCAAAGAATCGAACGATTGAGTACCATCTGTGCTCTCTTTTGCTTAAGCGGCGCAGTTTGGTTGGCTTGGCCTGTCCTCAAAGATGCATTTGCGGGTGATGCGAGTCTTCTTTCTGGACTTGGCATGCCGGTTCTTGTCTTGCTTTGGGGAATTGTGATTCAAGATTTAATTTTGGATGATCCTCGGGCAAGAACGCGTATTGGAGCTGCTTCCAGTATTATTTGGCCCGTTTTGTTGATGTTTTCCATACGGGCCTTTTCCACAGATTTGTCCTCCTTACTTGCTGCGTTGCTGTTCGCTGGGCTTGGTCTCGCCATGTACCGCTCGTCGGCGCAAACACTCCGTGGCGGTATTGATGTTCTGCGGTTCCGAGCGATGATGACAGGTATCGGAGGGCTCACAGTCCTCGGAATGCTCATCGGCGACCGTGCTGGTCAAACCTGGATTGATGATCTGAGTGATTGGGGTCACCCACTTCTGAGCATACTTGTCTTGGGTCATGTAGCATATCTGTGGTTTGCAGGTGACGACATGCGAGAAGAGCGAAAGATGTTCCGAAAAGAACTGGATTCAATCGAAAATCGCCTGTTGGTTCTACGCTCGCAAGGCGCTGCTGTAGATCAGGCCAGCAGTCTTGTGATGACTGCAAAACAAGAAGGTCATATCGATCCTCTCTTCGGAATACGCCTTCTTCAAGAGGCTTCAGAAGACATGGAGCGCTCGCTTTCGCTTGCTACAGATGTCGACGTTGTTCGTCGTGAAGCACTGTTGGTGATTCAGGATGCTGAAGCGATGGCACCTCTAGCAAAACGACCAAGAAAATCCTACGAAATGGGGGAGCGAGAAGTAACGCTGGGCTCGTTAAGAGAGGCGGAGGTTTTGTTTCGTCAGGCGAAGCGTCGAGCGCAAGAAATTGTCGCATGGTGGGAAAAAGCCGAGGAATCGATACGAGTCGCTGAAGAATTGCTTACGGGTCAATCCGGTGCAACCATCGAGGGTTTGAGACAAATCATCCGTGATGCTAAGAAGCAACTCGAACGTGAAGCTCCAAAGAAAGCCTTCGAATTGGCATGCGTTGTTCCGATACAACTGCAAGCGGATGGTGATGCACGCGAGCGAGCAATCGAGGTATTGAAGGATGCAGCAAAAGCGCTGAAATCAAGCGACGGCTTTGATACAACGGAACTTGAACAACGGCTTGAGCATGCAGAGGATGCTCTTGAAGCCGGTGATACAGGTCAATCGATCGGCCTTGCCGAAGGAGTCATTCGCGTCATTCAGGTTGAACGGGAGGCGATGGAAATTGTCCGGCGTGCTCTACGTCAAAGAAAGAAACTTATCCAACGGTTTGAAACGCTTGAAGATGCAGAAGAATGGAATAATCGCCTCCAGCAGGTACAACAATCGGCCGATGAGCGTCAGTGGAGTCATGCTGCAACCTTACTTGAACGCCTCACTACCGACTTGGATGCGCTAGGAAATGAGCAGGATGAAGCAAAAGCGCTCCTCGACTTTGTGCGACAGGAGTGGACCGTCTTAAGAAATCAGTGCGATGCATCGAGCATTCCGTATTCTGATGAGGACATGAAGCAAACAGAGGCCGCATTGTCCATCGCCGAAGAGCGACTTAATGCGGGTCAAATTGAGGCTGCTTTGGACCAACTAGGACAAGCAGATGCTTCCATGGAGCGTCTGCGCAGACGTGTCTGATTACAATAGACCGCGTGCCATCACNTCATCAACATTNATTCCGCAGGGNAATCCAAGGTCAACAGGCATACCAGCGATTGTCGTGATGATTCCATAAAGGTGNAGNTGAAGCCCATGAGGCATCTGNTTTTCTCCAGTGTAAGGAATCTTTTTCCACAGATTGCGCTTCTTGTAGAATTTTGAAACAGATTGGTCTTTGGAATGTACNATCCAAGCGTTTGCCCGGCCNGCATGCTTTCTTGATTTTGTGGATCCTAAATGCGGCGAAACGTGCACCGTATGGAGAATGGGCCAGTCGCGCATCCAATCTCCCTCTGAATCAACAAGCATGGTCATTTTTGTTGGTTCGGTTGCCATAGCATCAAGAAGTCCCAATTCGTTGAGAATTCGAATCAATGAGCGAACATGAGGATGGCGCGGTTCCTTCATTCGCAATTCTCGCGCAATTCGTACAGCAGTATTGGGCCGACCCGCGTCCAGATGCAACAAGGCAACGACCACTCGGCCTTGCGTCCATTCTGTGGCTGGTAGGTCTGCATGTTGTGCATGCTTCTTCATGAACGACTCAAGCATCGATAGCGCTTCCTCACTACGGTCCTCCAAACGCATTCTGGCACAATCACCCAGAAGCATGAGCCGGTCGCCGGGTTTGTTGCGATATGTGGTGTTCCCCCGTGGATTGCCTTCAGCAGTTCGCTTCAGCAAGTCGATGTTTCGTCGCATGAGCGGATCGATGCTTAGTACAGGTTGTGATGCATTAGGAACACTTCGGCGAGGGTTTAGTACGGCTGCAAACCAATGCAAACGTGCTGCTTCAATGTCGCTTTTGTTCAACAATGCAAGCCGAGGGGCCGCCTCAGGAAGGTCGCGTTGACACAAACTTGCAGCAGCGAGAATCAATCGTGCAACCTGAGCATCTCGACCGGTCTGTAAAGCAAGCAATGAAACAGCATTCTCCTCAGCTTCTTCCCAACGATTCAAGCCCGCAAAGAGTTGCATTTTCGCTCCTGTCTCTCGAAGCAAGTCAAGGCCTTGCGTGGACGACTCTGTTGGATTCAAAATTTCATCATAGTGTTCGATGGCTTTTGTCCATGTATCCTTGGCAATGAGTTCCGTGAACGGGCGTTGTTTGAGATAAATCATGTCTTCCATTTGGGTTAACATCTTGCGCTGACCACTGATGCTGGCATCGAAGGTAATGTCATCAAGTTTTGAACCGACTTGTAGCGAGGTGAGCCAAATGAGAAGAAAACAGATCTGTCCCGCAGAAGCAAGCATCCAAGTTAGTTCTTCCATGGCATCTTTTTCGAGATATGCGCAAAGTGTGTTTTCCCAGGTTCCGCAACTCTCTCCTTGAGGAAGGAAGCTTGAATCCCAGAATGTAATCATGGCGAGAGCCAAAAGCAGCATTGACTGACCTGCGAAACCGGTAAAGCAGAAGTTCAGAACCTTCGCTTGTTGCGACCGCTCGGCCCTTAACAATCGACTGTCCGCCAAACGAATACCTCCACGGCCGGACACATCTTGGACATCAAGAAACAAGATTCTTGCAACCTCGTAAACAAACAGAAATCCAACCAAAGCAACGTTGAGGAGCAGGAACATCAAGACTGAGGTGACGAGCGGGAACCGAAGCCCCTCATCAGGGATGTTGGAAAACAATTCGATGAGGAAGAACCCGAGAATACCACCTTCCTCCATGATTGTTGCTTGTGGCCGATATTCAGGTAGGTTTTCGACCTGTTCAGAGTGTGTGAACAACTCTGGCGCTACGATGATGGCGATAAGCGACAGCAACGTATTGATGGCAACAACAGGCATTGCTAGTGCATTCAGGTGAACAATTCGGGCGATAACCTGTTGTCGAGCATTTGGTTTGTGATTGTGAAATGGTGATGCATTTCCTCGTGCAATCTGGGCGGAGGATTGTCGAAGTGCTTGCCATGATGTGCCCATAACCCTGCCATATGCAACAATGGACGGCGAGAACGCAAGAAGCAGGGATGCGCTTAAACGGTGCGTAAAGGAAACACCCCACGTTTTGAGAATGGAGTAAAACAAACCAACACCAATGAACCAAAAAACGGTGAGTACGATGTATCCGGTGTTTCTTGCGCTGCTCGAATCTTGCAATTTTGCTTTCCCGTGGCCTACGGGTTTTATGATTTGGGCACCAAGCGAAGAACCTGAGGAAACCACAGCAGGGAGAATGATGAGGATCAGTGCCAGTGCGATGTTGGGCGTGTGAAAACCATCGCTCTTGCCTTGAGCGAAAATAATGTATTCAAAAAACAACAACAACGCTCCAGTCAGCGCAAACAAATAGGTTGCAACACCAAATCGCATCCCGCGACTTCGNAGAAGGTCTCGNGCNTCGTNGAAGGATTCGGTTACCGTGTGGACCTCNTACCGNTTCGGCCCGGTTTCGAAGGCGACCTGCAGACCACGCAATTGTCGTGGAACAACGGTTCGCCAAAACAACAGAGCGATTGTGCCAGCTAGGATGAGCGGCAAAATAGCGATGGAGGCAAAGCCTTCAACAATTACCGGGTCACCCATACGTTTGCCACACCTTGCTTCCTTTTATGGAATGCGAATTGAGTTGAAGAGAACATCAGTTTTCTTTAGGCTCAGGAACCAATTCGGGTGTCGCCAACTTCGTTTCGATTTCTGCAACCAAATCTTGGACGAATTGGTCAACCGGAACATCCGAAACCTGAGCACCGGTCCGAGAGCGAAGAGAAACGCAATTGTTGTTCATTTCACCGTCACCGAGAATCATCATGTAGGCGGGACGCATTTTGCGATGCGTTCGAATTTTCTTTCCGATGGTGTCGTCACCATCGTCGACTTTGACACGGACACCCTGTTCTTTCAATCGCTGGGCGACATCAGCCGCATACTGCTTGTGCTTCTCAGAGATGGTAAGAATGTGAACCTGTGTTGGTGACAACCACGTGGGGAATTTTCCCGCAAAATGTTCGATAAGGACGCCACAAAAACGCTCCATGGATCCAAAAGGTGCTCGGTGAATCATGACAGGACGATGGTTTTCACCGTCGCTTCCTTTGTACCACAAATCGAACCGTTCTGGCAGGTTGTAGTCCACTTGGACCGTTCCCAGTTGCCATTCTCGTCCAATAACGTCCTTTACAACGAAGTCAATTTTCGGGCCATAGAATGCAGCTTCGCCTTCTTCTTCAGACCAATTAACACCAAGTTTCGCAGCAGCGGAGCGACATGCCTCTTCGGCCAAATCCCAACGTTTCGAATCACCGACGTATTTGTCGCTTTTCGGGTCACGAAGTCCAACGCGAACACGGTAATCATCCATTCCTAGAACGCTGAAAATGGTTTGAACCAACTCGATGCAGCCCATGACCTCTTCACCAATTTGCTCTTCGGTTACAAACAGGTGCGCATCGTCTTGTGTGAATCCACGAACCCGAGTCATACCCGATATTTCCCCGGATTGCTCCCAACGATAAACGGTACCAAATTCGGCAAGACGCAGTGGTAAATCGCGATACGATCTTGCCTGAGATGCGTAAATTTTGACGTGGTGTGGGCAGTTCATCGGTTTCAGCATGTAACCGTCAATGTCGCCAGTACTCATCATGTTTGACAACTCTGAACATGAGCACCCTTCATCGGCGAGTTTCTTCATCAAATCGCGTTCAACAAGAGGCGGATACTGACTGTCTTGATAATAGGGAAAGTGGCCCGAAGTTCGATACAAATCGAGTTTTCCAATGTGTGGCGTAAACACTTGATCGTAGCCTTGTCTGCGAAGGTGTTCCGAGATGAAATCTTGCAATTGTTGGCGAACAATTGCTCCCCGCGGCGTCCATAGAATCAAACCTTGACCAACCTCTTCATCCACATGAAACAATTGCAAGTCCTTGCCAAGTTTCCTGTGATCACGAAGTTTTGCTTGCTCCATTCGATTCAAGGTTGCCTTCAGAGATTCTTTGGTTGGTTCAACAATACCGTAAATTCGTACCAACTGCTCACGCGACTGGTCACCGCGCCAATACGCAGAAGAAACGGAAGTCAGTCTGCAGAACATCAGTTTCGCTGTACTCGCAACGTGCGGACCAAGACAAAGGTCGTACCATTCACCTTGTTTGTAAATCGTCGATCCGTCACCGACTTCCAATTTGTCTTCAATAATCTCAATCTTGTAGGGATTTGATGTAAAATGCTCTCGAAGTTCCTTATCATCCAACTCAATGCGTTCGATGGCGAGATTGCGTCGTGCGATCTCGTGCATTTTCTTTTCGATTGGTTTCAAGTCACTTTCGCCAATCGGTTCCATGGCAAAATCGTAGTAGAATCCTCTGTCGACTGGAGGTCCGATGGTTGGTTTCGCATCAGGGTAGAGTTCCGACATGGCTTGCGCCAAGAGATGAGCTGCGCTGTGGCGAAGAATGTACATGCCTTCATCGCTCTCAGCAGAAATCCCTTCGACGCGACAGTCGTCGGTAATCGGGGTGGAAAAGTCGCACTGAACAGCGTTGACACGTGCTGCAAGACAGCCATGCTTCTTTCCCAAGGCATCAATAACGACTTCGCCAGCAGTAATGCCTGCTGCGTATTCGTTGATTGTTCCATCTGGAAGAGTGATGTTGACCATCGACATGGGGCTGCCTCCTGTCCAAGCCTCGACGGTCCTGTTCATGAATGCGACGCTCGAATTTACCAATCGACAACGATGTCGTCATCCAATCCTTGCGACGGTCGTTTAAGAATGACCTGCTGTTTGACTTCTTGTTTTGGCTTCTCTTCCTTAGGGGCGACAACAAAAGAGTCCGGTGTTTTTACTTGACCGAGTTTGAACCCGAATTGCGGTTTCGTTTGCTCAGGTTGCGGTTTATCAGCAACTTTTTTTTCAATTTCATTGGGGCCTGCTGCCTCGCCTTTACCCATTTCTTTCATGCTTTCTTTCATGATCTCATCGAAATCAATCTTGTCTGGCACCGATCTTTTGACCATAATCCCCCATCCTCGTCACCGACTTGAAATCATCGGTAAATTGGTTGCAAGACCAGAATTCCACCATGAAACATATAGCCATCATCCGTAAGCCTAAACCAGAATGGAGCAAGAAAACACAACCGTTGAACATGACTCCTCTCCAGGGGTGGATTCCTCGGTGCCACCAGTATCTTACAACGGCGTATTTCTCCTTCTGGGTATGATGGCCCTCTTGTTTGTTGGTGCGTTGACTCAAGGCGATTTAAGCCGCACATTCCGACTGATGGGGTTCAGAGACCCCGTCACAAAAGCATACACAATTATGCTAACAACACCCATTCTCTTCGAACTTTTGTTCAATCCATTGGATCGATTGGTCAAAGACCGCCCTCGCCTCCGAAGAATCCTTCACAACCTCCATCGCCATGCACCCTACCTGATTATCACTGGGCTTGTGATGCTCTTGATGCGCATTGAGAACGTCTTTGATGTTCCTTTCAACGAATGGTTGGGATACGACTTGACGCCGATTGTGTATTCAATTGAAGGCAACATCGTTCCAGACATCCAGGAGCGATTGCGATCCGCTTGGATGGACACTGCTATGGTTACGGTCTACGTTGGATTGTATGCGCTCATGCACGTATGCTGCATCTTCGGATTCTCCATAAGCAACAACACTGAGATGGTCAAAAAATTCACCTTCACATGGTGTGGTGTATATCTCGCAGCGCTTCCGTTCTATCTCTTCGCACCTGTCAATGAGGTTTGGGTTACAAGTAGCTTGCATTGCGATTTGTACAGTTACAACGAGGCGAGTGGAATACTATACACAAATTGCGATGATACATCGGGCTATATTCATGCGATTGCTTCGATCAACAACTGTTTTCCTTCACTCCACAATGCATTTGCGTGGGCATTACCCTTTTTGTTTTGGAAGACAGGGTACAAGAGAGCAGGCCACTTCTCAGCGATTTTTGCCAGTTTGGTGACGCTCAGTACCGTTTATTTGGCAATCCACTGGTTGATTGATATTGCTGCTGGCATCCTTCTTGCTTGGATCATCACAAGTCTCGCAGTTCGCATCAATTACACCATCCAGCCTTCGCTCAAGATAACCGATGTTGGTTGGATAGACAAGGAAGCAACCATTGAAAATGAGTAGATTCTAGCCCAGCCATGCGGATAGGTATCGTCGTCAATCCTGATGCAGGCTTGGGAGGTCGATTGGGATTCAAAGGCAGCGATGGTCGCGCAAAAGAAGCACGCGCAGCAGGTGCTGTGGACCGGGCAGGTCCGCGTATGCAACAATGCATTACGAGATTTATGGACTTGCAAAAATCAAGCCTCAACCGAACCGGGGTCAACCCAACCTTTGTGGTGTGGACAGGAAGGATGGGAAGCGATTGGTTGGAGGGTGTGGAGGTCGAAGAGCGTCAATCGTCCCCATCTGAATCGACTGCAGAGGATACTGCAGCTCTTGTTCGGGATTTAATTTCCTCGAATGTTGACGCAATCTTGTATGCAGGTGGTGACGGCACAACGCGAGACATTGTCAATGCTCTCGACGGAAATGAAACACCGCTAATCGGTGTTCCAGCAGGTGTCAAAATGCACTCAGGTTGTTTTGCTACCACTCCAAATGCTGCTGCTGAAGTTCTTCTGTCTTTTCTTCAAGGCGATTTGATGGTTGCCATTACCGAAGTCATGGATTTGGATGAAGAGATATACCAACAAGGAGAGTGGAAGGTCCGAATGTATGGAGAGGCATGGACGCCGTCGAGTCCACGCTTCATGCAGGGAGCCAAGGAACAAGTAGAGCGAGCAAGCGAAGCTGAGACGATTGAAGGCCTTGCAAATCACATTGGGAATCTCGTTGAAAGCGACCCCGAATTGATGGTCGTGTGGGGAAGCGGCGGTACACTTCGAAGGATGGGTGAACACCTTGGTCTTGAATTAACGCTTCTTGGGATTGATATTCAACACAAAGGTACCGTTTATCAGGACCTCAATGAATCCACCCTGCTCGATCATCTTGCAACGTATGAAGGCCCTCGGTTGCTTCTTCTCTCGCCAATGGGAGGTCAAGGTTTCCTTATCGGTCGAGGCAACCTCCAACTCTCACCCGAAGTCTTGAGAGCAATAGGCTTGGATTCGATTTTAGGTGTCGCCACACCATCAAAACTGCTTGGACTTTCCAGTGTTCGAATCGATACCGGCGATGTTTCACTCGACGAGGAGTTTCAACAAAGACGCTTCGTAAAATTACTTCAAGGCTATCGAACCACACGCGTTATTCGCGTGCTGGATGCCTAAGGTAGCGCTTGGCCGCTTGAGGCGAGCAGCAAGCCAAGGAACGGTGGACTTGGACGACCTGGGCGTGACTTAAACTCAGGATGGTATTGAACTCCGACGTAATAGGGGTGTCCTTCAAGTTCGAAAATCTCACATCGTTGTCCGCTTTCGTCTTTCCCAACAAATTTGAGTCCTGCAGCCTCAATCTGTTCAACGAGATCTGGATTGATTTCGTAACGATGTCGATGACGTTCATCGATTGATTCGAGTCCACCGTACAAGCGCTTGGTGATACAATCATCGACTTGGAAGAGCGTTGGTCGAGAACCAAGACGCATTGTTCCACCGAGGTGTGTCTTTGAGATTTCGGGCATGAAGATGACTGCAGGATTGGCTGCATCTGCATCGAATTCAGTGGATGTTGCATCTTTGATACCGAGAACGTTACGACAGAATTCGATGGTAGCAACCTGCAAACCAAGACAGATCCCGAGATAGGGGACGTTGTTTTCGCGAGCGTGTTGCGCTGCGAGTATTTTCCCCTCAATTCCTCGGATTCCAAACCCACCAGGTACCAGCACCCCGTTTGCTTTTCGGAGCATACCCCATGCATCAGAATTGTTGGAATCCAGCAAATCACTTGCTTCAATCCAATCGATGGTTAATCTACGTCCAACGGCAAGCGCTGCGTGTTGCAACGATTTGATGACGGAAAGGTATGCATCCGAGAGGCCCGTGTACTTTCCAACCATAGCAATGCGAACGTCTTCGGTTAATTCATCAAGCCGGTATGCCATCTTTTTCCAATCCTCTAGGATTCCTGTTTTCGTGCAATCAATGTCCAATATCTTGCAGAAACCTTGCTTTTCAAGCATCAGGGGCACGTGATAGACGTTCGGTACATCATGCGTGGAAAAGACCGCATTTGGATGAACGTGACAGAATGCAGCAAGTTTTTCTCGAGTTTCTTCATTGAGAGGTTTGCTTGAACGACACACCAGAACATCTGGTGTGATTCCAAGACCCATCAACTCCTTGACCGTATGTTGCGTTGGCTTTGTTTTTTGTTCCCCAACAGGGCCCATCACCGGTACCAGTGACACGTGAACAAAAGTGACGTTTTCACGTCCAACACGGAATTGGAACTGACGCAGAGCTTCGAGATAGGGTGCGCTTTCAATATCACCTACTGTACCCCCAAGTTCGATGATGCAAACGTCCGGACTTTCTTGACTCCCGTCCGCTGGTCGTTGTGCAACATCAATGATCCAGTCTTGGATTGCATCGGTTATGTGTGGAATAACCTGTACGGTCTTGCCAAGGTAGTCTCCCCGCCGTTCGGCTTCAAGGACTTTCGTGTAGACTTTACCTGTTGTGAGATTGTTGTCTCGAGCGAGGTTCAAATCGAGAAATCGTTCGTAATTGCCGAGGTCAAGGTCGACTTCACCCCCGTCATCGAGGACAAAGACTTCACCGTGTTCAAAGGGGCTCATCGTTCCAGCATCGCTGTTAAGATATGGGTCAATTTTAATCGACGTGACCCGCAGTCCAGCGCTCTTGAGCAAAACACCGATGCTACTCGCTGTAACACCTTTGCCCAGTCCACTAAGAACCCCCCCGCTGACAATCACGTACCTCAAGCCTATCAACGGGGTTTCTAGCCGTCGCGCATACCATATCAACATTGGCTATGGCGATTGACTTTGTTGGTGCTTTAATTTCAAGTATCGTCGGAATTAGCACAGTTCATGTCGGAACCCAGCGGGGATAGGATTCTGGTCACAGGAGCGCTGGGACAAATCGGAACAGAACTTGTTGAGGCTTTGAGGCAAAAACACGGGTCTTCTTCTGTGATCGCTTCTGACATCCGTCCTGAACCAGAACAAACATCCAACGAGCAAGGTCCGTACGTCGTGCTTGACGTTTTGGATACCGAGTCCATGATTGAGTTGTGCAGGCAAGAAGCAGTCGGTACGGTATACCACCTCGCTGCACTGCTTTCGGCAACAGGTGAACAAAATCCAGATTTGTGTCGCAAAGTCAATGTTGGTGGGACGAAATCTGTCCTGGAGGCTGCACGGCAGTGTTCGTTGCGTGTGTTCTCTCCCTCATCGATTGCGGTGTTTGGCCCAGATGCACCAAAACATGCGCCTCAGACAACCGATTTCAACCCAACAACCGTGTATGGCGAGACCAAAGTTATCGGCGAATCGCTTGCTCAAGAGTATTTTCAGAAGTATGGAGTCGACACCCGCGGCATTCGATATCCCGGCCTTATCTCGTACAAGGCGCCAGCGGGTGGTGGCACAACCGATTATGCGGTGGAGATTTTCGATGCTGCAATTCGTGAGGGGCACTACAACTGTTTTGTTCGACCCGATACTCGATTACCGATGCTGTACATGGACGATGCAATTCGAGCAACGTTGATGTTGATGGATGCACCAAGCGGCAATCTTGGGCCCTCAAGAGCAGGATACAACATTGACTGCTATTCGTTTACTGCCCAAGAACTGGCCGATGAAATTGCGAGGGAAGTCGACGGTTTCCAATGCGATTTCTCTCCTGATGTTCGTCAAAAATACGCCGATTCATGGCCCGATTCGTTGGATGGTTCCGTAGCAAAACAAGAATGGGACTGGTCTCCTGAATTTGATCTACAGAAAATGGTCAGAGCGATGCTCGATGGGATGACAAAAAAGTAGGACGTCCAATCCGTAAAACAATGTGATAATTACTGAGAAATCCACTTGTAAGTTCGTGCCCCTTCGTTGGCTCCATCTTCACCGATTTCAACAAGCGCAAATTCGCCACGTGGTGAGACAACACTGTTTTCTTGCAATCCCTTGTGGAGGTTTTCATAGGTGATTTGATCGATAGCGACGCGTCCAGCAAGTCGCTCAAACAACTGCCAACGAGCGACAACTTCTCGCCATTTTGGAGCAACTCGGCCTTCAAACACCTTGGCTTTGGCTCCAGAACCGTATCCACAAAGGCCGAACAATTCTCCTTCAAGTTTGGAATTGTCCTCGAGATCCGACTCGAAGGTGGACATCAAAGCGAGGAAAATCGATCCTGTGTATTGGTTCCCAATAAGGCTTGAAGCGCGTTGCCCTTTTTCGATACGCTCCTTGTGAAAATCCATGTATTCCGGGGTTTTGGAAATGGCTCTTCGATATCGATCCATGTCTTTGTCCCATGCCATCACTGCTTCGGGGTCGTCCGTTTCAGGCTTTTCAGGCAGTTCACCGATTTGTTCGACCACCCCTGACCACATTGGTGTGTTCATTCGGTCATGCCGAAATACGTCAGGGAACATGCGTTTTGCTTGGAAAGCGTAGGGGAGATGCATAATGATGCGAGACCATTGCTCAGTAAATTGAGTATCGAGTTCAGGGTCCCAGCGTTTTTGTTTAACTGCTCGCTGACTAAAATTATGGAAAGCTTGTCGAACGGCTTGTTGGTAACACCGGTTGGAGAACTGTCCATCAAAAACAGGTTCATCCCGGTGAACACTCACCGATTCTTCACCATGAGCAAAGATTCCGAGGCGGCGTACGGTCGATTCAGGTAGATGCTTGACCATGCGCTCGACGATTCCTTTTTTCAGCGATTGACCTGTTTCTTGAGCGAGCGTCATAACGTTGGAGATGACGGAGCGAATGCTGACGTTTCGTCGAGGTTTGAAGAAATCGTGGACAGGCGTAGTTGATACACCCCAACAATCTGGAATTTCGAGGAGACGGGGATTTTGCGTGATGAGAAGCGCCCCTCCTCCTGCACCTTGGGTGTATTCGCCGCTTGACTCAAGGTCGTACTTTGCGTTGTCAGAGAAAATAACAATGCCGATTCGGTTGTCGTCCTCAGTCGAGCGCGCAGCCCAGTCAAGAGTTGTGTGAAGTGCATCGACTGCGCCGATGCAAGCAAAGGTCATATCAACAACATCGCAGTTGCGAAAGCAGTCTTCCCCAAAACGATCCTGATAACGCTGTGTAAGCATGTCAAGAATGTATGTCGCAGTTGGCTTTGCTCCATCCAAGGCGGATTCGGTGCCGAGATACATACGACCGATGTCTCGAGGATCGATACCGTTTCGGTCAATGAGGCGCATTACTGCCATGGCTCCCATCGTTGCTGTATCTTCGTGCACATCAGGGATGGCCATGGCTTTCAGACCGAGCCCCTTGTTCAGTTTTCCATAGTCGGCACCACGCATTTCTGCGAAGTCTCTCATGTCCATGTAGAGACGAGGAAAGTGAATCGCTACGTCGTCGATACCAACGTTGGTCATAACCCTCCGGCGATTTTTGTATATTTATAGGCTGGTTCTCATAGAATCCAGCAAATGAACACTTATCGACGATCTGGAGCAGTACCATCGAGATTGGCCTGAACATCATCGGGTACGCCGATTTCTTGCTTTGCCCACAGGACATCGTCGATGCGCAGTATTGCGATTGTTGCCTCATTTGCTCCGCAAATTGCCTGCTCAAGGACGCGAACAGGTTCGACAACACGGGATGTCCGCATGTTTTCAGGCTGCCTTGTGATTGCATTCAGACCGATCGTATCATCCTCGTCTTTCGTTTGAATGGATACGATTTGGAGCAATGTATCGATGGGGTCCATGCCAGCATTTTCAGCGAGAATGCGTGGAATGGATTCGAGCCCATCAGCAAACGCTTCGATGGCCAATTGTTCACGACCAGGGACCGTCTCAGCGTAGCGTCGCAATCGACGAGCAAGGGCAATGTATGTTGCACCACCTCCGGGAATCAATTTCGGATGTTCCTTCAATCGACACGCAACACCAAGTGCATCAGCAAAGCAACGTTCAACCTCACCAACCACCGCATCGGTACTGCCTGAAGCGACAAAGGTTGCACCTCCTTCATCCGTTTCGAGTATCCAATGATCGACATCACCCCATCGTTCACATCTGCTGGAGATAAAGACTCCAACATCTGCTTGCTTGGCTTGATGGATTGTTGGCACCAGACGAGCACCACAGCCGCGAGCAAGCAACTCCAAGTCGCTTTTTGCAACCCTACGAAATGCTTTGATTCCGGCATCCGCAAGATAAGCATGCATGCTGTCATCAATACCCTCTCGACAAGCAAGAAGTTTGATCTCAAGATCGACAAGCATCTTCACTTGGTCAAGAAGACGTTGTTGTTCTGCATCCTGAAAGGATTTCAAAGCGCTCGTCGATGTCACATTGAGGTGAACGTCCGTTGACAATGAGCGAAGTTCGAGACCACCATCGACGAGTAGAATGTTGCCGGGTGGTAAAGAGGAAGGCATCTCAACATGTGCTCGCTTCTTTGGAAGTGCCAGTCCTGTGATGAGTTTTGAATCTTCAACCGCCGGTCCACTACGCGTGATGACTTTGACCCGCGTTGGGTCAGCAACAACCGAACCGTTCGATTCCATAACAACCGCATCAGCCGCTTCAACTGCACATGCTGAAATGATCGACTGTATTTTTTGGTGAAGTTTCCCCGACAACGAGGTCATGGTTGCAGCTTCAATGTCGTTCTTGGTTGCTTCAAAACTGAGTTCATCCAGGTGTTCTTTGCAAAACGATTCAGCCATGCGGAAGCCGCGAGCGATTGTTGCTGGATGGACGCCCTGTACAACAAGGTGCCACGCATTCTGCAACCATTCCGAGGCGAGCAAAACCGTTGTTGTTGTTCCGTCTCGAACGCTTTGATCTTGTGCGGCACTGGAAGCGATAAGCATGTGAGCAATCGGGTGTTCAACTTTCGCGGATTCGAGTACAGTGATGCCATCGTTTGTGACCATGCTTCGTCCTTCATCGTCGACGAGCAGCTTATCCAAGCCTTTTGGGCCCAGTGTTGAGCGAACCGCTCCAGCAAGAGCGATTGCAGCCTGGATGTTTTTTCGAAGAGCGTCGCGACCTGTCGTACGGTCCGTCTCATCAAGGATGGTCGTATCGCTCATGGCCACACCAACGGTGCCTTGCACATAAGTGCGATGTTTCAGTCTTCTTCATCGACAACTTCGAAGTCAGCATCGACAACATCATCGCTTTCGACGTTGATATCGCCATCACCTTCTTTGTTTTCTGCTTCTGCCATTTCAGCAGCAGCCGCTTCGTAGAGTTTTGATGAAATTGCGTGCATCGATTCTTCAACTTCCTTGACCTTAGCTTGTATGGCAGCCTCGTCCATGGCTTCGTCATCGATTGGCTTTCCATCGCCATCTTGGACCAGAGCTTCAAGTTCGCTGAGTTTCTCACGAACTGGTTCGAGGTCTGATGCATCGAGTTTGTCCTCGTTTTCATCGATGGTTCTGCGGGTTTGGTAGACGATTTGATCCGCCATATTTCGGAGTTCAATCTTGGCTTTTCGACGCTTGTCCTCTTCTGCAAAGGATTCGGCTTCAGCAATCTTGGCTTGAATTTCTTCCTCCGAGAGGGACGTTTGGGATTCAATCTTGATCGATTGCTCCTTGCCTGTCCCCATGTCCTTGGCACTAACGTTGACAATCCCGTTAGCGTCAATGTCAAAGGTTACCTCAATTTGTGGAATGCCGCGTGGTGCTGGAGGGATGTCAGTGAGGTGGAATTGTCCAAGTGTGACGTTGTCTTTGGCGAATTCGCGCTCTCCCTGCAAGACATGAATCTCAACAGCAGGTTGACTGTCACTCGCTGTGGAGAAGATTTCACTGCGTCGCGCTGGAATTGTAGTGTTGCGCTCAATCATGGTCGTAGTCACACCACCGAGTGTTTCGATTCCAAGCGTCAGAGGTGTTACATCGAGAAGCAGGATGTCTGAGACTTCGTCATCGCCGGCGATGATACCGGCTTGAAGTGCAGCGCCCATGGCAACCGCTTCATCAGGGTTAATGCCCTTGTAGGGTGCTTTTCCAGCCTCCTTCTCGATGGCGGTTTGGACGGCGGGAACGCGAGTGGATCCACCAACCAAAATGACCTTGTCGACGTCGCCTTTCTTGACTCCAGCGTCCTTCATGGCTTGTCGTGTGGGGGCCATCGTATCTTCGATGTGCTTCGCAATGAGATCCTCAAACCGTGCTCTTGACAAGGTAATGTCAAGGTGCTCTGGGTTTCCGTCTTTCATGGTGATGAAAGGCAGATTGATTTGCGAAGATTGTGTTCCAGACAACTCAATTTTTGCCTTTTCAGCAGCTTCTTTGAGTCGACTCATGGCCTGATTATCTTTGGACAAATCGATGCCAGTTTCTCGCTTAAACTCACTGACGAGCCATTCGATGATACGCTCATCGAAATCGTCTCCTCCGAGTTTGTTGTTTCCTGCTGTGGCTTTAACCTCGATTTGAGGTTGGCCGTCGACGTTGTAGATTTCAAGAATTGAGACGTCGAAGGTTCCACCACCGAGATCGTAGACGAGAATCGTTTGATCGTCGCCTTTGTCCGCTCCATAAGCCAGTGCAGCAGCGGTTGGCTCGTTGATGATTCGTAGGACATCCATTCCTGCAATTCGTCCAGCATCCTTGGTTGCCTTTCGCTGGGCGTCGGTGAAGTAAGCCGGACAGGTGATGACCGCTTGCTTTACTTCGTGCCCGAGATAAGCCTCAGCATCCGCTTTCAGCTTTTGCAAAATGAATGCAGAGATTTCTTGTGGCGTGTACGTTGTGCCGTCGATGTCAGTGTTCCAATTGGTTCCCATGTGACGTTTTACAGAGATCATGGTTCGCTCTGGGTTTGTAACTGCTTGTCGCTTTGCGGTGATACCAATCAAACGTTCCCCGTCTTTGTTGAACGCAACGACGGAGGGCGTTGTTCGTGCACCCTCTGCATTCGCAATGACAACGGGTTCACCGTTTTCGATGGTGGCCACACAGCTGTTTGTTGTTCCTAAATCAATCCCGATTACTTTACTCATTCATTTCATCTCCTTTCATAGAATTGGTATTCCTCCGTCATCGTCGTCGTCATCATCATCCGATAGGTCGATGGTTACGTCACCGGTCAGGGGAATGTTATCGTCACCATCATCCGATGGTGGTAAAGCGGCAAAGGCATCCTCAGGGGGGATCAACCGCAAGGTAATGTCAAGGATTCCGTTGTTGAGTGTAAAATCAACGACGTCCTCGCAAGCATGTGGAAGTTCGATGCGAGCAACGGGTGCAAGTTGGGTTGTTCGGTGGACTTCAACAAGGGTCCCTCCATCGATGAGATTCAATTCCATCTGGTCCTGCTGCAGTTCACCTTTCTTTGCAAAGTCAACCGTTACGGTCATGTTCCATCCTTCAAGATAAATGTCGTCTGCGGGAAGAATCATGTTGTCGTCCTCTCCTTCAGGCGTCTCTATTTCAACGGGAGCTGCATCGACGCGAACATCCACGCCCATGTTCTTGAACAACTCGTTGAAGTCCATTCCTGGTTGGAAGAAATTCTGGAGATTGCTCAAATCGAAATTGAAATTGACGTCGCCTTTTGCAATGCGTTCTTCATCGAGCCCCATCTTCTCGAATTGCGCTCTGAATTGCTTTAGAAGAGTGCGCAGTTGTTCTCTTGACATGTTCATGCCCATGTTGGAAAGAAGACGTTCGAGTTGATCCAACATTTTCTCTTCCCAATCGTCACGTGTCATCGATTTCACCACTACTTAACCTTAGGTTACATAGTCCCGAGTGCGGTGTGGTATATGAACCTGACTTTCCATGCATTGGATTCTTTCTACAAAGCAGCTGGAAGTGATGAGTGATGCAGAACGATGCGCAGCTTACCCGCGTCATCACGAATGTACCCAAAGGTATACTCAACCTTGGTTTTGCTACCGTCTGAGCCGGTAAAGAAGTAGTTGCCCATCGCAATGGCATTGATCTTGTTGACGATGATACCTGAGTTTTCAAATTCTACAGACGTCCATCCCTTGATTGCAAATCCAGTGTCTTCTTTGCATGCATTATTTGATGCAACAAAGTAGGACAAGGCGCCTTCAAACGTTGGACGGAATTGTTCCTTGGAAGCCATGGTTGGTTTGAACAGAACTTCGCTTAAATCGTACGCATAGAGCTGTTCAACATGCTTTGTGGCAACGGCGGTGTAATCATCGCCACGCTCGTATGCTGCTGCAATTCGAACAATTCCATCGCCCCATTCTCGTTGTGCATCTTCAACATCTGCAGCAGTAATCATAATCTCACCTAATTCAAACGATAAGAACGACAATACAAAGTCTTTCTCGGGTCATTGTTCAACCAACTATTCTAGTTTCAGGCTCAGAGCTTATTCTGTGTAACGTAATTCAATCCTGTGATCGACGTTAACAGAATCTTGCCCTTCGTGAATTGTGAGTTCCACCTCATGCATTTCAATGGGGGCAAAATGCAGCGTGTTCCAAGTGTAGGAACCACCGTTTTCGATGAGTTCTCTGTGCCCCATGCATTTACCGTCGGCATTGAGAACTCCCCACTCAACATCAACATCTCTTCCATTGACCTCTAGCAGAGGGGAAGGATTGCTTACCGTTGAATTGAGAAGAACATACAACGGTGCAGGGCCTTCATTACCCGGGGTTGCATCAAAATACAGCGATTGAGGGTTTCCCGTATCGCTTTCAGTCCAGTGAATGGAGTGTTCAACAACGATCTGCATCTCCTGTGATACGTTGTTTCCACTCGAATCGACTGCATACAGGGAAACAGTGTACATCCCATGATGTTCAACATCGATGGAGATGTGTTGTTGAACGTTGGCCTCTACACTTGCTGCGCGCCCATCGTCCATCGTCAGCCCAAACGTCTGAATTGCAACATCAGAGGTTGAACCAGAGAAATCAAATTCAAACGTAACAATCGTTGAGGAAATCCATTCACCTTCCTCATATACGGTTTCCAAAACGAGCAACTCCTCGTTTACAACAACATCCAGGCGAATCGCCTCTTCTTCATCGGTTGCAAATCCTAGACATCCTGAAAAGAAGAGACAGCAGACAACTCCTACCGAGAGAAGAGTCTGCCGCATGCCATCACATTCAGTTGTTCCCATTGGTGATGAGGTGGTACATGGTGCGGACGTGGATTCCAGTTGCTCCGTTACCGACCATTGTATTGGACTTCGCACCCCAGTAGGTCCCGGCGATGTCCATGTGCGCCCAAGTGATTTGTTCACCGTTTTCTTCGTAATTTCGATTTGGAACGAATTGCTTCAGGAAAGCAGCCGCAGTGTTTGCTCCACCGTATCGTCCAGCACCAAGATTGCGCGTGTCGGCAATCTTTGAATCGGTCATTTCTTTCTCAAACGCAGGAAGGAGCGGCATCGGCCAAGCCAATTCGCCAACTGCATTACCAGCCTCGTGAATTCTGGTTCTGAAGTCGTCATCGTTGGACCACAAACCGGTCGCTTCATGTCCAAGAGCAACGACGCAGGCACCTGTAAGTGTAGCAAAGTCGACGATGTATTCAGGATCGAATTCTCCAGCCTTCCATAGTCCATCGGAGAGGACCAATCGGCCTTCAGCATCCGTATTGAGGACTTCAATGGTCTTGCCGGAAAGTGTTGTGATTACGTCGCCAGGGCGTTGGGCATTGGCAGCAGGCATGTTTTCCGCCATGCAGGCGATTGCGACGACCTTTCCATCGTAACCTGTTGCTGCGAGTGCTTGCATGGTTCCGAAAACGGTTGCTGAACCGCCCATGTCGTACTTCATCTCGTCCATGTTCGCACCGGGTTTCAGCGAGATACCACCAGTATCGAAGGTGATTCCTTTACCAACCAGCATGGGGCAACGCCCTTCTTTTTCCTTGTTCATTTCGAAAATGACCATGCACGGTTTGCGAGAAGAACCCATTCCGACTGCAACGAGACCTCCCATACCTGCCTTCATGGCATGTTCGTAGTTGATGATGGTCACATCGACGTTCTCGTATTGCTTTGCCCATTCCCAAGCCATATCGGAGTACGCCTCAGGATACATGTCGTTGGGTGGGCAGTTGCCGAGATCACGAGAAAGATGAACACCCGAGGCAACGCCTTCGTAAACCTTTACCAGCGCTTCCAAGGCTTCTTCTTGGCCTTCGTCACAAGTGATTCGTACGTTTCGCTCGGCTTCCTTGTCCTCTTCCTTTTGCATTTTGTATTCGTCATAGGAGTAGTCTCGAAGCAGCATCCCTTCAGCAAACGCACCCATGCACTCGATGCTTGTTCCAGCAAAACGGACGGTAAGGTCGCTTCCGTGTGTTTTCTTTCTGGCTGCAACAACAGCCGCTCCGGCTTTCCTGTAAGCGTGTATGTCAGCATCCTCTTCCTTACCGAGGCCAACGAGCATGGCTTTTCCACCCTCGCCTCCGACAAGCGTCATTGTCGATTTTGCTTTTCCTTTGAAGTCACCGTCTGCAAGAACTCTGTTAATCTGTGATTTTAACGCTACATGCAAGCCTGTTGCATGAGCTTCGGGCACGATTTCTGTTCCTTCATAGAGGGGAAGAATAAGTGTTCCATCGATGTTGTGACTCGGACTTACGCTAATTTGCATGGACCGACCCAACCCCTTGAGGCACTTGAAACCTTGCGAATACTTTTCAGCAAATCAAAGCACATTTTCCTGCTCTTTTCGCAGTAATGCGACGACAGCCAACCCCGCAAGAATCGTTGTTGGATTGAACAGGCCATAGCCAATGAGGAAATTTGAACCGCTTTCGTCATCGATCAAAGTTGCGTTCAATTCAAGGGTTTCAGTGACCCATTGCGATGCATCAATCACGCGCTTTTGGTAGTACAATTGCCACGATCCTGAATCGGACATGGTGAGATTGGAGGCATCCAGTACTGCGACAGTCGAGTTGCTTGCGTTTACTGAAAACAACGAGGAGGTCCACGTTACCTGGCCACTGGAATCGACGTACTGGAGGCTGGCGTTGGATGTTGATGCATGTCCAAGGTTGTCCACATCAATGGTAATCTCTTGGTCCGAAACTTGAATCGATTGTACGTCAAGACGCGCACGCCAGTACCATACATTGGTAATCAGGTACCGCATAACATCCATTTCTTCAGCCAGGCGTTCGTTAAGCGCTTCAACCGAACCTGGAACGAATTGTTCATCGTCTGTTTCAAATGTAAACGTAGGGAATCCCATAACACCGTAGCCATAATCTCTGCTCGTTCCACAATTGGGGTACAACCCTTGGTTGGCGTTTTGAATTGGAATGTCAGAAATGTTGGCATGTACTTCATCTCGTATTCCCCAGAAGAGTTCCCAATCGGAAGGTTGACTCGCCCATTTGCCCCAAGGGTACAGGATGATCCAGACGCCGGTGTGCATGGTGACGTAAAGGTCTGCATCAGGTACTACGGTGTTCATGTATTCTGAATTGGCGGCAGTCTCTGCCTCGCTGAAGGCTGCGCTTCCCGGTTGCGTGGTTGGACACGTGTTCCAATAGTGATCGTAATTTCGATTTAAATCGACCTGATTGATGTTCCAGCGTGTATCAAAGTCGTTCCCATCAGGATTGAGCATAATGAGGACATGAATCTCAGTGCTTTGAAGAGCGTCGATTGCTTCTTGGTTTCCATCGTTCCAGCCATCGATGTACCACTTTGCGGACAACCACGCAAGAGCCGTTCCAAGGTATTCGTTTCCATGATGGCCTCCATCGATGTAGACGATTTCTTTCGCTTTACCGTTGGCTTTTGTCTCCATCGACCAGTCCGATAATTGAACCACCCAAAGCGTCTTTCCGAGTTCGGAATCACCAACATCAAGCAATTTGACGATATCAGGATGGTCATCTGCCCATTCGTTGACTTCCATGGTCAACGCCGCCCACGTCATGTGAACGTGGTTGTCAATCGGTTCTCCGGGCCATGCATCATCCGTGCTTGCTGCAGCGCCGACAAAGGGTGAGAAACTCGCCAAAGAAAGGCAAATGACCAGACCGAGCGCCCCACGCATGAGACTCCGTCTCGGTGGTAAAACAAAAACGCTTGCTACGCAGCCTCACCAATCGCTGGTAAATGCGTTCGGATTCTGAACCTTTTCGGATTCTCGAGTCCAGATGGACTGGCCATCCGTGCCATAGATGTCAGCGAAAGGATCGATTTCTTCGGGTTTGCGTTGCCGCTGCATGTAAGATTCGACTCGTTCCTTGAGATCGGGCTTGAACTTCCAATAGTGAATACGCCATTCTCGTCCGTCCCAGAGCGTTGTCTCTTCGGATTCAGTGGTCAGTAAATCGTAATCTTGAAACATGTAGAAGAGGTTTCGATCGGTTGGTTCGAGCGCATTGTCGATGATTCTGTTGTAAAAACCAAAGAATCCCAGTGCATGCTCTGCCATGCCTGCTGCTACTTCTGCATCCATTTCTGTATCGATATGTTGTTGAATTGCTTGCGTCAACGATTGTAGTGTCATTCCCATCTCTCTTCACCTCGCCCCGACATTTCTCGGGTACAATGTATTATATTGGTCGTCGAGGTATATTAACACATCGGCTGTTTTTTTTCTAAAATCCATTTCAGAGGTGATTTAAGCCTCTATTTTGGTAATCCTTAGAAGTCGATAGAGAACGCCGCCACCATGGAGGAGGACGATATGCCAACTTTTCTTGGGCTTGTCGAAGATGACGGTCACGTTGATGTTGCAATCCTTCCATTGCCGTACGAACTCACAACCTCTTACGGCCAAGGAACGGCTGACGGGCCAAGAGCATGCATTGAAGCCTCCACCCAAGTGGAGCTCTATGATGATCAACTCGGTGAAGAACTTCCAGCTGGTTTCTCCATCCGTACCATCGCTGCATGGTGCGGCGAAGAGCCCACACTGTTGCAACAATTGGATTCGATAACAGGCTACCTTACCCCCTGGTTCAACGGGAATTGTTTCCCGTTGTGCTTAGGAGGAGAGCACGGTATTTTGCCGCCGATTCTTGAAGCGTTGCGGAACCATCCTGTGGTCGACAAGGATTTGTCCAATTTGACAATCGTCCAAATTGATGCACACGGTGATTTGCGAGATGAATTGGACGGTGAGCCGTATTCGCACGCTTGTGTTGCTGCACGTGCTCTGGATGCAGGCATCGGTTCACTGCTTCAAGTTGGCATTCGTGCGTTTTCTGCTGAAGAACATCAACGGATGAAAAACGACCCTCGAATTGTGACCTTTTACGCCAAGGATACGCAATCAACAATCGACGGCGATGGTGTTTGGTCCGATTGGCTTGAAACGCTTTCGCGCCTTGAAGGTCCTGTACACTTGAGTATTGATATCGACGGTTTGGATGGATCGTTGGTTCCCGCCACAGGCACACCGGTTCCCGGAGGCCTGACATACTGGCAGGTGTACGAAACAATCCAGACCTTATTCGAAGCATCAAACGCCTGTGTCGTCAGTTCAGACATCTGTGAAATTGGGGCGCAAAAGGACTCCCCACTGACACAGTTTACCGCAGCAATGTTGGCGATGAAAGTGACTGCTGGTCACATTTCTGCTCGAAAGAGTGGACTTTGGGTTGCGAACAATCCCCCAGCGGGAGCGAATCGAGAAGCGGTTCATATCGAACATTTTTCCAAAAAGTGAGGGTTGAAAATGGCGCATGATGGAGCACTTGGGAAACACATTTTTTTGGATTACACGGGTTTCTATCCTCCACCAACATTTTCAGGTGTTGAGATGCTTCAATTGATGAAAAACGCTGTTGAAAACAGCGGTGCTCGAGAGGTACATGCTCACGTTGAAACGTTTGACGGCAGTGTTTCTCCACTTGGTTTTGCTGCGGTTGTTCTCATTGATGAGAGCCATGTGAGCGCCCATTGTTATTCCGAGCGTGGTTTGCTTGCCATAGATGCATTCACATGCGGTGAAACCGACCCAGATTCGATAGTCTCACAACTCAAGGCAGCCCTTACCGAAATCAGTCCTACGTTGTATTGCAGGCAAGAACAGTGCGTCGATCGTTTCGTTTCAGGGGGTACACCATGAGCATTCGTTCGATGATGGACTCAACCTTTCTTCATTTCAATGCAGGTGAACTGACGAGGATGTCTTCTTCACTTCTAAAGCATTTGCAATCCGGAGGTAAACTCTTCGTTACGCTTGCGGGAGCTATGAGTACCGCAGGAATTGGAACGCTGCTTGCTCCGATGATACGAAAAGGGCATATCGCAGGAATAAGCTGCACGGGAGCAAATCTCGAAGAAGATGTCTTCCGCATGATGGCGTCTCCTTCCTACACCTCTGTTTTCGATTGGAGAAACTTGTCGCTTGAAGATGAACAGCGACTTTTTGAGAACAAGATGAATCGAGTTACTGATGTTTGCATTCCTGAAGAAGCAGCAATTCGATCCTTGGAAACACGTCTTGTTGAGGCATGGAAAGACGCTACGCAGAACGGTATGCGACGACTCCCGCATGCTTATTTTTTCGAAACAATACGGGATGAATCGTTTTTGAACTCCCTGAAAGGTGACACAGAAACGTCTTGGGTATTGGCAGCCGCTCAGTCCGATCTTCCTGTCTATGTTCCTGGATGGGAGGATTCAACCATGGGCAACATCTTCGCTGCACGAACAATCGAAGGCGAGATTGAATCCGATTGTGTGTTGTCCGGAATTGAGTACATGAGACATCTCGCATCGTGGTATCAGAAGCAAACCGTTCCGTTGGCCTTTTTGCAAATCGGGGGCGGTATTGCAGGCGATTTTCCAATCTGTGTTGTGCCGATGTTGAACCAAGATTTGGAACAAGAGGTACCGCTGTGGTCGTGGTTTGGACAGATTTCAGAATCGAGTCCATCCTATGGTGGTTATTCAGGTGCGCCACCCAGTGAGAAAATCACATGGGGGAAAATCGATTCAGCGACGCCAATGTTCATTGTTGAAAGCGATGCAACCATCGTCGCTCCCCTGCTGTTTGCCTACATTCTGAATCTCTGATTGTTAAAACAACACGCCAACACCCTTAGAGGGGAGCAGCATCAAGCGTTGTGTATGGGATGGTATCGTAGCGTTGTCCTCGTGGTATTGCTTTTGCTCACGCCAATGACGTCCATTGCTTCGGCACAGGATGCTCCGACGGTTTCGATTACCACCGATTGGAGCGGCTCATCGGCTCTGAGTAACGAACACGCCTACATCCTCACCTTTGGCGATTCATCTGCACATGATTACGATTTGACAGTGCAGCACGTGCGTGATGCAGTCGACCTTGCTCCTTCAATCCAGACGACGTTTCTTGAGGATACAGCGACGTTAACAGCTCGTGTTGTTCTTGATTCAGAGATTGCATGGGGCGATTCGGTTTCCATAGGCGTCGTCATCAACGGTCACGACAACGTTCCGCTTTCGACCCCGATCAGTGTTGAGCGAACCTTCACCGTTGGTTCGTGGAATCAACCGATGGCAGACCATGAAGTGACGACAACGACGGCATGGTCTCTTGACCAAAATTACGAAACAACCGATGGCAACCAGTCGTTCATGTTGTTGTTTGAAGGCAATGGTTGGCAGCAACGAATTGGTGAAGTTTTGAGTGCGTATGAACTTGGAAGCGGAACCTTGTACACGTCTGAACGAACCAACGATTCAACAACAGAACTGTCCCTTGAGCTCGAATCGTTCTGGAAGAACGAAACCGTGACATCAGGGATTTTAACCTCTCAGGTGATTCAAGCAAAAGGGAGCGGAGACATCCTACTCCAACTCGTGGAAGACGGGGTTACAACCACCATTAACGCAACCGTTGTCGATGCTTTACTCAACCGTTCAGATATCGACGACGTGGTTACCGAGCGCCTTCGAATGGAGGCCTTTGGAGCCCTCATGGTCGATGGAGAGGAAGACGGATCGCTTTTCGATGTTGACGGGGACATCAGTTTGCTCCTCTTAGAGACTAGCGACATCGATGGTGTCCGAGTTCTCGAACACGTTCAGATCGAAGCCACCGCCAACATGATGTTTGCCGAGGAAGGGTCAGAATTCAATCTTGAATTGGACCAGTTCGAAACCCTCGAGCGATGGGAAGATGGTGTTCGAATCGATCAGCGCTATCTGGTACGAGGTGACGGAACCTTCGGCTTTGAAGATGAAGAAGAAAACTCCTCGATGGTCGTCAACGGCACAGTGTACACATTCCACAATCAAGTGGAGGATGGAATCACTTTGGTGGATGATGTTCACGTCGATGGCACTCTTTCTGGAGATGTTCAAGGAACCTTTGGTATGGTTCAAACCATCGAACAAACAGGAAAACAACTCAATCACACGCTTGTTGAACACGATGTCAATGTCATTCACAGCGAGACTTGGTTCAATGTTACGGGTGTTGGCGGTAGCAACTTCTTTGGCGGCAGTGGAGTTGGTTCTTATTACAACGATTCCTATATCTATCAAGCAACGAATGCCGACTGGGGCAATCGAACGGTACGGCTTGTATGGACCGAGACTGGACCCGACCCATCAAGCGGCGATGAACGACCGGAGCGTAGTCCAATCGAGCGTGAGCCAGCACCGCCCGAGGTTGAGGAAG
>PBSP01000044.1 GCA_002726845.1 Methanobacteriota archaeon
TAGGCGGACAGGCTGCTGCTGATACAATTACCGGAGTGGCTTCACACATGAATTACTCGAATACCGCTGACGGTCAAAATCAGGGAGGTAGCGGTTCCCATGAAGTATCCACAACGTGGTTTAATTCCTCCGTTATTGGAGACAAAATTGAGGGTCTCTCCGAATCACAAATCATTGATGACCTAGAAAAACAAGGAACCGGTCTCGGAGATTACATCATTGAAATCAGTGTTACTGCACAAGCAGGAAATGCTCCTGGGCCCGATTGTTCCAGATCGGACAATGGAGAGGATGTATCCTACACAATCCAATTGGTAGTTCTCGAATACTCTATTGCACCATATGTTGACCTCGATGACATCGATGTCTGAACTAGTTGAGCAGTTTCTCGATGTTGATAATTGGACTGATCCGCTCATCAATGAGGTTGAGCATAGTGTTGAGATTTTCGTCGTTGTTGGCTTCAACACGCATGACAAGAATAGGTTCTGTGTTGGATTTACGTGCTAGATACCAACCCGTTTGTTCTCCGTTCTCTGTGAATCGAACACGAACACCATCGATGGTTGATGCCTCATAATCAGAGAATGCATTCTTGATTGCTTCTACGGTTTGCAATTTGTCCTCTTCTGGGCATGGAATTTTGACCTCACCAGTCGTTGGAAGGTTTGGTGCTAGTCGATTCAATTCCTCGCTAAAGGTCGCATTTCGTCGAGACCAGAGTTCAAGGATTCTCGCAGCATTGTACAATGAGCAATCAAATCCATACCAGCCACGATCGTTCATGAAGATGTGACCGCTCATTTCTGCTGCCATCAATGAATCTGGATGGTCCGCTAGAACCCGCTTCATGAACGAATGACCAGTCTTTGCCATCAAAGGTCGTCCACCTGCTGATACGATGGCCTTTTCTACATTCATTGAACACTTCACATCGTAGATGAGGAGGTCCTTTCCTTCCTCACTTCCTACGACATCATCGGCGAGCAAAGCAATAAGTCGGTCAGGATAAACGAAGTCACCGTTTTCATCGACCGCCCCGATTCGATCACCGTCGCCATCAGCGCCAAGACCGAGCTCACATTCGTTCTCAACCACTGCTTTTGCAAGGTCGGTCATGTTGTATTCTCGAGTTGGGTCTGCGCCATGATTGGGTTCTGTGTTGTCCCAATCACAGTACAAATCGATGTGGTCAGCTCCGAGCATATCGAGGAGTTTGGTCATAGCCGGGCCAGGCACAGCATTACCGCAATCGACCGCAACCTTCACCAGACGTGACAGGGTTCCAGTGGATTCGATGATGGCGTCGAGATAAGTGTCTTCATGGGGATGGTCGATGTGCTCGCCTTGACCTGTGCGGAAGTTCCCTTCAAGAAAAACATCTTTCAGTTCCTGAATTTCTTCGCCAGCAAGCGGTAACGTTCCCTTGCACATTTTGAATCCGTTGTGAGTGGGCATGGGAAGGTGAGATGCCGTGACCATGACGCCGCCATCGACGGGCAGAGTCCAGCATGCGTGATAGACACAACCTGTTGATACAATACCGAGGTCAAGAACCCGAACTCCGGAATCAACCAGTCCCTGTATGAGGTGTGATGCGTAACCAGGGCTCGATTTACGGATGTCTCTCCCCACTGCAAAGGAATTACAATCCAGGTAGGTTGCAAGTGCTTGGCCAAGGCGATACGCGAATGCGTCGCTCAATTCGTCACCGGCTAAACCCCGAATATCATACGCTTTGAAGCACGAAACTGGCCATTGCGTCATGGTCATCCGTCGAACCGATTACATTCAAGCGTTTTGAGTGCAAGATTCAGGCTTTTCATTGTTGTAGTTGTCAGAAACCACGCTGTACTCGTAGGTATTTTCTGCAATCGACGTCCTCAACAACAAGGCGCATTGTGGTTCGGCAATATCTTGTTCCTGATCATCGATAAGAACGGATTGCCACGACCACCACATAGCGTTTTCATCCTCAGTTATCGTAAATTGGATGTTTTGGACAACGAGCCTCGAGGTGACTTTGTTGCTCTCATCCATGTAATTTAGTTCAGTGATAACTGTAAGTTGGCTTCCGTCGGTGGTCCAGGCGGATGTCATTTGGATGCCGCTCATCATTTGCCCGTTTCCTTTGAAGGTGTAGACTTCACCGTCCGCTTTCATCCATTCTCCTTCGATGGGTTCTGTAGGTTCTGGAATCATGAAAATGAGCGTCAGGGCAAGGATAATGAACAGGGCGACACCGATGGAATACAGCGTTTTTTTCTCAAGGAGCACTTCTTTGCCCTTTTTGTATGCTGAGTGATTTTGGACATTGCGAACGACTTCAGAGAACTGCCTTTTCTTGGATTGAGGTGCATAGTACATCGCGTGGGGCGATGCGTTAACGGATGACGACGGTTGTTCAGGTTGAGTGTGGGGTGGTTCCTCGGTCATTTCTTCCTCTCCGTTGAAGACGTCTCTTGAATTGTTGAATCGGGCGACTGTGACCGTAATTATATATGTTCGGATGCCCTAAAATCGGAAGTTCTAAACTTGGGGTGTCGGTGGTCAAGTCGATAGAGATGCGCCACGGCACGATACTCTCGCTTCTGACGGTCGGATTTATCCTTCTGGCGACTTCGCACCTTCCTCTCGTATTGAACGACGATACTGCGATGGAAATCAACTCAACCTCTGGCCGACATGATCACTGTGAGGACGATTATGAAGACGATCAAGCAGGATGCGAGTCGGATTCTCAATGCCAGTGGGAATGGGACGACGACGAATACGAATGCGATGAGATTGATGATGATGATGATGATGATGATGATTCGAGCTCCAGCGATGCCAGTTCCAGCGAATCAAGCGATTCCAGCGGTGGTAACGGGGGTGGTGGCAATTCAGGAGGCGGCAACTCAGGTGGTTCGGGAAACAACGGCAATCAACCGATTGATACGGATGGTGACGGAATCAACGATGATGCTGACGATGACGATGACAACGATGGTTACAACGACATTCACGACGCTTTTCCTTTGGACCCAACCGAACACAGCGACAACGATGGAGACGGCGTTGGAGATAACGCCGACGAGGATGATGACGACGATGGCGTAGATGACTCCGAGGATGCGTTTCCGTTTGATGAACGTGAGCAGACCAACTTTGATGGAGACAGCATGGGCGATAATGCCGACCCCGACGATGACAACGACGGTGTGAACGATTGGGAAGACGACTTCCCATTCGATGCCTCTGAACAGTACGATAGCGACGAAGACGGCGTTGGCGATAATGCGGACCCTGACGATGACAACGACGGTTATGCCGACATCAACGATGCTTTCCCATTCGATCCATTGGAACACAACGACAACGATGGCGATGGCATTGGCGACAATGCAGATCCTGACGACGATAACGACGGCATTCCTGATGATGAGGATACCAACACAGAAGAACTCGATATCAAACCTGATTACGATAACGACGACATTCCTGATGACGAAGATCCAGACGACGACAACGATGGTGTGCCCGACGTTGATGACGCCTTCCCGTTTGACGTAACAGAGAGTTCGAACTTTGATGGAGATTCCATTGGTGATAATGCCGATCTCGACGATGACAACGACGGTTACACGGATGTGAACGACAGTTTCCCGTTCGATCCACTCGAATGGTCGGATAACGATAACGACGAGATTGGCGACAATGCCGATACGGATGACGACAACGATGGTATACCCGATGAAGAGGATGATTTCCCATTCGACGCTTATTCCTCTTCAGATTTCGATTTGGACGGTATTGCGGATGAGTTCGATCTTGATGCTGACGGGGATGGCACTGCGGATACAGTGGACCAGTTTTTGTTTAATCCAAGCGAATGGATGGTTACTGACGGTGACGGTATAGGCGATAACGCAGACGTCGATGATGATAACGACGGATTCCTCGACATTGTTGATGCGAATCCAAAATACGCTGGGTTTGAATTGGACCCAAGCCTTCGAGGTTCTCAGGTTTCATCGGACGANGATTCTGGTACGACNTTCGTGGGNGGNGTTGCTCTCGTCTTGCTGTTCACAACATCAATTGCCATGGTCNTGATTTTCGGTGCCAAGAAATTCTTCAATCCAGAAAAGAAAGAAATTGCTTCTGAACCGATGCCATCGGCCCCCGAAATTGAGGAGAAGATAACATGAGTGCTGCAAAGAGTATCCTAGACCTAGATTTGAGACGAATTTTGAATCCGAAAACGTGGTTGTTGATCGTTCTCATTTCACACACCATCATCGCAACCATCGTTCCTTTATTCACCGAGGAAGCGGACAGTACTGAGTTTCTCGCCGCCTCATACGGCCTTGTAATTTCAGTCGTACTTGCTTCACTTTATTTCATTCCAACTGGGGAAACACAGGCTCGAATGACGGCAATCATCGCAGGGGCAGTTCTGATTTGGATTCTCGCAACGCTGATTGCAGATTCCGGTAACAACTTCGGTTTGAGTGTTAAGCTTGAACCTCCGTTCCTTTACAAATTCGACTTTGATCTAAGCCTCACACCACCAATTTTGCTTTGGTCATTCCTTTCCTTGAGTGGATTTGTATACTGGAATTGCGAAAAGGATGAAACAAACCAATATAGCGAGTAAACCCCGGATGTGAAATCATATGCATTTCTACATACCTGGGTCAATCGCTGGAATCATCCTGTTTCAAACTGCTATCATCGCCCCCGTGATGTTCAAGAATCTTGATATCAAAGATTTCGGGCGAGTCATTCGTCTTGTCTGGCCAAAATTCTTCTTAATCATCGCGTTCCTCGGTGCTCTATCGCTCGCCTCGACGTACAATGAATCCGGTTCACAATACCAGATGATTATTGCAGGTTTTACATTCGTCATGAGTATCATCTGTTACCTCATCATTCCAGCAACAAACGAAGCTTCGGATACGGGGAATCAAAAGAAATTCGATCTTCTTCACAAAGTGAGTGTCTACTCAACAGTTTTGATGCTCATCGGAAACATCGCATACCTGTTTGTGTGAGAGAACATGCGCTCAATTGTCGTTCTCATCATTGCAATTTTTGTTGCAATTTCTTGTGGTTTGTTTGCCGAGTCGATGGCTGAAGGAGAGGAGACATCAGGTTCGGATGGAAAGTACGTTGGAGCAACGCTTCTCTTCGTTGCATGTTCTGGATGGGCCTACTTCATTGGACTCATATCGTATGCCGTGTTCATGATTGCAAAGCGCTCAAAGCAAAATCACGATTTGGTAAAAGAAGGACAGCTGGTCTGCAAACTGAAGAATTAATTCGATGCAACAAAGCGAACGGTTCCGAGAACAACCACTGCACCAATCACATACAAAAGAACGTCAAAATACATACCAAGTCCTAAGGCGAGAACTGAGATTGCAACAAATTGTTTTGAAAATCGTTGCCAAGTGAGAAGTCCCTTAGGCGTCTCTTCTAAATAAGGAGAACCTGGCATATTTCAGCCTCAAGATTTGACGCCTTGGACCACGATTTCAACCAGTGCACCTTTGGGCAAGGCTCCCGCTTCGAATGCTGCCCTGGCTGGTGGCATGTCCATATCCGCAACCCATGCCCCGTAAACCTCGTTCATGGGTGCATAATCTTCAATTGAATCGAGGAGAACTTGTGCAAAGCAAATGTCGTTTTTAGACAGACCTCCTGCTTCCAAGAGCGCATCAATCTTTGCCAACGCACCTTCCGTTTGCGATTTGATATCGTCCCGACCATCGATGGCAATCTGGCCAGAAAGCCAGAACTGTTGACCGTGTTGAATTCCTGGTGTGTAAGGTCCAAACGTTTTCATTCCATCGAGTGAAATTGACTCTTTCATGGTTGGGCTAACCCTTGAATGCTCATGAACATTAACCACAAGCCACTCGGACCAACATGCGCACATGTTGGGTCTTGGACCATCCCGCTCATGTTCGCTTGCTTGCTCCGTTCGTACGCAGCGGATCAACATCCGATGTTTTGATTGCAACCGATCGAAAGGAAGTGCACCAACTGCTTGATGCTTCAGAAGGTGTGTTACCAAAGCGTCAACATCTATGGGTTCAACGTCCAATCGGTTCAAAACGGGTGCGAATTGCATGGAAAAGGATGCGTTCGGTTCGATCCTTTCTCAAAAAAGCACAACGTTCTGGAGGACCGATTGAACGGATTGTTTGCATCGGTTCTTCTCTGGAATTACGCGCTGCAAAGCGGTTAAGGATTGCAAAACGCTGGTACATTTCGGATACAGAGGTCAATCATCTCGCCCATCGTCTTGCTATCGGAGCGGCGACGGATGTTCTCATTCCAACCCACTGGGATGCATCATTGGACGGAGGCTTGTTGGAAAAATTTCGCAAGAAACGAATCATCATTCATCGCTTGGATGGTCTGCATGGGATGGTGCACTTGCGCCCTCAATTACGACCAAAAAGTGTTAGTTCGATTCCAAAAATCGCTGTTCGGCGCCTGATTGGTAATGGGGTTCACGATTCGGATGAGATGGTACCAATTCCAGATTCCTTTTTGCAAGGAATCGATTTGACTGTAGCTGATGAAGGACGATACGAAGGTGACGCTTGGGAATTTCCGGCGACGCTTTCGATGCATGACGGCGTTATATCCCAATCTGTTACCGTCGCAAGTGAAGCTGTCCTCATGGGTGTTCCTACACTTCTTGTAAGTGATGCAGAGCGTGGATTTCTGAATCGACTCGTAGCCGAGGGCTACCCATTGTTTCGATACCGTTCGGGTGATGACCCAGAAGAAATACAGGCACAATTCCTTTCAGGATTGCACCTTACAGAGGTTCTCGATCCTCCTGAATGGCCAAACGTTCGGCAACAATTCGCAGAGATTATTGGTTCTGAATTGATCGATTAAGCCAACGTTCAACGATTTCTCCGTGATCGCCTGCAAGAATCAATCGACCTTCAAGGATGTCAGAGATTGGCCAGAAACGCGCATCTTGCGCATCGTCACCACCTTGCGGTTCACCTGCAGCATCTATCTCGTAGACGATGCTGACGATGTGCTTTCTGGGATCACGTTTTGGATCGCCCATGACCATCAACAGGCGCGGATTGGCTCCGTCCAATCCAGCCTCTTCCTTGAGTTCTCTGAGAACCGCATCCTCAGGTCGCTCCCCTTTATCGACAAACCCACCTGGCAATACCCACGAACCAGCGGACGGCGGAAACTTACGTTGAACGAGGAGGATATTGTCACCATTGCGAACGCACGCGTCAACCGCAAGAGCTGGGTTGAGGTATCCTTGACATTCGTCGCATAAAGCCATCTTATTCACCGAATCGTCGCTTCCGCATTTGATAGGTTTGTACGGCTTTAAGGAGGTCTTTTTTCTTGAATGAAGGCCAGAATACGTCAGAAAAATAGAGTTCTGAGTAAGCCATCTGCCACAAAAGGAAGTTGCTGATGCGCTCCTCACCGCTTGTGCGAATAACAAGGTCTGGGTCCGGCATATCAGCGGTGTAGAGGTGCTCAGAAACGGTTTGCTCGTTGATTTGGTTCAACGATAGGTCACCAGATTTGTGAAGTTCAGCAATGTTCTGAATGGCATGAATGAGTTCCTCTCGGGCTCCGTAAGCAAGGCAAACCGTGAACACAAAATCATCGTAATCTGCGGTTTTTGATTCAGCATAATCGATGGCATCGTTGACATGTTTTGGTAACAATTCGCGGCGTCCTATGATTTGCACTCGGACATTGTTCTCGTGAATGCGAGGGTCTTCAGCAATCGACTTGAGACCTTCAACATAGAGTTTGAACAGTGTGGTAAGTTCTTCTTCTGGCCGATTGAGGTTCTCGGTTGAAAGTGCGTAAACAGTGAACCAAGGAATTCCAAGTTCAAGTACCCAATCCAATACCGCCTCAAGACGCTGTTTGCCGATTCGATGACCAACGTGTGTGGCGAGATTCGATCGCCATGCAAACCGACGGTTGCCGTCCATAATGATGGCGAGATGTTGGGGTTGAATCTCATGTTCGAGCACTTCGCGAAGCAGCTTCGCCTCAACCGCTTGGCTAAGGACGTCACCCATCTTCTCGCTAATTCCCATGGCCGTCCGGTTGCTCCCAAACGGTTCTCTTGTTTCATTCCATCCCTATGACAACAAAGACACATTGAATGGTAAGTGGCAGAATGGCATGCCATGGCAGACGAGTCATGGTGGCCTCACGGCGTGGCCATCTCATCGATCAAGGAGGCACTTGACTCTGGTGAATTAAGGACGAAATGGGGTACTGTTTCGTGTTGGGATGTCAACAAATGTTGTTCGCCTGAATGGTGGAATCAACCCAAACAACATGCTTGGGGAGCGTTCAACGATGTTAAACCTTCATTCGTGGAGGTCATTCGAACAGAAGGAAATCGAACATTGTTTCGTCTTGATACGACGCATCTTGCTCTGGCATATTCCATTCCCACAAGCAACGACGCATCCTCTATTGCACGACGAAGCAAATTAAAAGCTGCACTAAAATCCACTCCACTTCATATTCCTACTGGCGGTCTTTTGATTGATGAGAAAGATGCTGTTTTGCTTTTTTCAAATGCAGAGTTCACAGAAACGTCACCTGAATGGCTCGGTAAAACACTGGGTTCGATACAAGCCAGTCTCGAGGCGTTTTCGACTCCCAACGATCAGAAACGTTGGAATCAGCGACTGAAAGATCTCGAAGATGAATTGAAACCCAACACACTTTGGCGAGCCCCTCATTCGTCGTCAACCGTTGGCATTCCATCGGTACGCATCCATCCGAATTGGATTGTTGGTACGGAGGATGAACAACGCGCTTTACCACTCAATCGAACGGTGAGTGAACTCCTTCTTTGTGGAAAAGAGCGGCTTCCCGGAATAGCGGAATTTATCCACGTTGAGGGCCGTTTAACCGAAGAAAAAGGATACGAGCCCGAACAAATCAAGACGTTTTTTGAACACTGGAAGGGGCATGTTCCTGCCTCATGGACCAATCGAAAAGCGCTATCAACGGTGCTTGGAGGTGCTTGGATTTGGAGATATTACGATGTTCTTGTCGTGAATGCAGAATCCGTGCTTTATGGGGATGAATCGCGGTATGCGTCTGCTCAAAAGTGGTTGAAGGACGTTTCACGTCTGCAAGCCCACCTCGGGGTTCTTCGTGTTTGGAAAAGTGGTGTTTGGGTAGGAATAGGAACGCTGGTTGTAGCATACTACGCATGGCAGTTGGGAACACTTTCAACAACAGGTTCCTTGATGTTGGCTGTTGTTGGAGCAGCGATATCATTTGGTTCAAACATGCTTTACTGGAAAAAGGACCCACCAGCGTTTTGATCAACGCTGTTGTCGAATCCTTCCATCGTAGAAGGAAAGTTCCAATTCCTTTACCAATTCCATCAAATCAATAATGAACGATTCTCTAGCATTGCGTTCTGCAATCGACGAGTTGACGTTCCAATACAGGTTGAGTTCAATATCGATCGATTGTGCAGAAATGGTGTTGATGCTACACCAGGACGAATCTTCTTTTGTTGTGGCATCATGTGCTTGTATCAATTCCAACGCACGTTGACAGAAGGACTCAATTTTGTTCGGGTCCGAATTGATGTCAAGATGGAGCATGGTCTGCCATCTTCGCCATCGACGCTTGCCCCAATTTTCAACCGGTATACTGACCAAGTTGGCGTTTGGTATGGTGATGATCGTGTCGACAGAAGTCCGTACCAAGGTGGTTCGCAGATTAATTTCAATGACCTCTCCTTCCGATGTACCAATAACGACCCAATCTCCAACTTTGAAAGGTCGATCGAGAAGAACGGTGATGGCTCCAAAGAAATTGGAGATGCTGTCCTTTGCGGCGAGTGCGAATGCAAGCCCAGAAATCCCTAGTCCAGCGAGGAGAGAGGTGAGCTCGAACCCGAGAGCATCGGCTACAAAGATGGCGCCAACAAATATGATAACGAATCTAAGCACACTTTCAAGGGCGGAAATAAGGGTTTTTTCCGTACCATCAAGTTCGTCGTCTTTGTCGAGATATCGTACAAGATCGTAAACGAGGCTGACCAAACGAAACGCCCAGATAACAATCGAAATCACCAACAAGAATTGCAGTATTGACGGCAAATATTCCGCTGAAGAAGGTATGATGATGTTCGGGTTTTCAGGTATTTCCTTGACGAGCGTGTTTATTGTAACGAAGGCGAAGGCGAAACCAGCGACGTTTCCGAGTGCTTTGTCACCCTTCTTGACTGTTTTTTGACGGATGGTGTCGTTGCGGACAATGGTTCCAAAGAAACCGTGAGAAACGTTGCTTACGAGAATTCGTAGGACTATTGAAATAATGAAAATGACTGCAAGCACAAGCAATGTTGAGTGGTTAAATCCCAGTAATTCTTTACTCTCGTAGGTCAAATTATCGTACAGGCCCATGCTTCTCCGTGTAACCTTTTGTTGAATAATTCTTCCTTCCCGAGACAACCGTCAGCGCGAGGGTTTCAAGTGTGGGGAGTATGTGGCTTGAACGATAGCATGTTGTCTCCCCGTCGTCAACGCTCAGCCTTCACTGCGATTTTCTTACTCATGATGCCAATGATGCTGACCTCGGTATCCTCGACCATATCCGTAACCTTGGATGAGGACGATTCGGGGAACACACCAGAAGGCATTTGGAGTGCTGATTATGTCAACAGTGTACATCCTTGGGGTGGCGATGACCGAGTACAATTCAAGGAGTATCACGACTATTTCTCCATGCGAGAACGCATGATGCAACTCGCAGAAAAAACCTACACATATCAAGGACAAACCGTCGACATCATGTCCTTCCACGAAGGAATGAACGGAGGTATGAACGCTCGTGGTATTGAAATGACCGCGGACAGTTATGAAGGCCATTTCTACAACCATCCCTCACCATGGATGAAGATCACTGGTGGTGGTGAAGATCTGGATGGCGTTTACGGTGGTGATTGCAACGACTTTGTCGGCGATTGCGGAAATTATGCAGACATTCCAGACGTACAGATGATTGGAAACTTCCATGCAAGGGAGTGGATGTCGTACGAGGTGCCGATGCTCTTCTTGGAAATGCTTGCGCATTATTACGGGACGGTTGGTATTGACAACGACGGAGATGGGCGGGTCGATGAAGACACGTGGGGTGATTCCAACGGTGACGGAATCCTCGATGACGACGGAGATTGTATATCGCTTGCTTCCGAATATCAGGATTCTAATGGTGACGGCAACCCCTGTGGACCAGGTGACTTAGGCGTCGATGAGGATTTTGCCGAACAAACACTAACAGACCTCGTCAACACCCGCGAAATCTACCTTGTACCGATGCTCAATGTGGATGGCAACCGCTACGACCGAGAGGAATACTGTGGTGAGAACGCTTGGGAAACCTGCCCGACCAGTGGATGGAGGAAGAATCTACGCGACAACACCGCCACTGGTGTAACTCCACTACCAGATCTCGATGAAGAGGTGGACGAGGGTTGCGACGGTGTCGACTTGAATCGGAACTTCCAATTCGAGTGGGGCGCCCCACTTGGTGCGACAGGTCCAATCTTCCCAGGGATGTGTTATGCTGGACAAAACAACGATGTTTACAACGGGCCAGTCGATGATACAGACAACGATGGTGACGGCCAACTTAACGAAGACCATGTTGACGGGAACGACGACGACGCCGATGGGGTGGTTGATGAGGACTGGTGGGGAGGCAACTCTGAACCAGAGACCTTGTTTGTTCAAGACCTTACCGAGATGAACGATGATGACAGCAACGGAGCCTCCGATTTCAAAGCAACACTTTCTTGGCATTCATTTTCCGAACTGGTATTGTACCCATGGGGTCACTGCACCGGTTGCGTAACGCCCGACCACGACCAACTCGTTTATCACGGTGACATGATGGCAGAAATGACCGATTATGACAACATCCAGAGCAGTGATTTGTACCCTACGACCGGAGATTATTGCGATTGGCAATACGGTGCTCATGACGCATACTGTTACACGATGGAGATTGGCACAGCATTTCATCAACAACCTGAGGATGTGAATCACATCGCAGTTCGGAACGTTGGTGTTCCGTTCTACATTCTCGAAATCTCCGACAACCCTCGTGAACGTGCAGATCTTGCTCTTGCGAACATCTCTCAACAAAACTACCTTCTTAAACCAAATATGATAGAAATACCCGAATCTGGAGACATTCCAATCGACGTTTGTGTTTCAAACGACTTCCCGTACAGTGAAAGCAACAGTTACGTCAAATGGCGTATGGTTAAACCCAGTCGATTGCAGTCTGATTACGGGCCGCAGGAATGGGCAAGGACGCCGTGGGAGTCGGTGAAAATTGATCGCGTGGATGAATCCTGTACTACGAAAAACGGAAACGGTACGGTGTTGCGAGCAGAGATTCCGGTATCCGAATCTTCTACGGGTAAATTGCACTACAAGGCACAAATTTCTACGCTGAGTGGATCCGATTTCTATCAATATCCATCGGATGGTTCGTTCTTTGAACTCCCCATCGAATACCGCTCCGCATACGGTAATTTTGCTGCTTCATTGTTCCTATTCGTGATTATTGCTGGTACGGTTTGGGGCGGGTTGGGAGCCTGTCTAAAGCTGATGCTCGGCGAGGAAGAGCTGCTTGAAGCAGAGGTTGTCTGAGGCGATTGTTATGGGACAAAGTGACCAGTTTTCAGGCCGACTTGGACTTATTTTCGCCTCGATTGGAGCAGCGATTGGCACAGGCAATATTTGGCGCTTCCCGCGAATGGTCGGGGCAAACGGAGGAGGAACCTTCCTCATTCCATGGGTAATTTTTCTTTTCATTTGGTCGATTCCATTGGTGATTGCTGAATTTGCTATGGGGAAACGTTCTCGTACTGGAACAGTGGGAACCTTCCGTATCTTTGCTGGTAAAAAATTCGCATGGATGGGGCTTTGGACGGCTTGGATTTCTACCGCCATTGGTTTCTATTACGCAATCGTAGCTGGTTGGTGTCTGAAATACTTCCAGCTTGGAATTTCGGGTGGACTGACTGGAGAAGGTGTCGATACTACAGAGGTTTGGAATACGTTTTTGCAGAGTCCCTTTCAGGTTATCTTCTTCCAATTCCTTGTGATTGCCATCACGCTGCTTGCGATTTGGAAAGGCGCAAAAGCGATTGAGAAAGTTAATGTCATTCTTATGACGTCTCTCTTCGTTTTGCTCTTTATGACGCTTGGACTCTCTCTGTGGATGGACCTCTCAGACGGCAGTCTTGATGGGGCATTGTTCATGTTTACTGTCGATCCTGCAATGCTTTCTGAACCTGAAGTGTGGATCAATGGCTTGTCCCAATCTGCATGGTCCTGCTCAGCAGGGATGGGTATGGCCATTACCTACGCTGTGTACATGCGAAAGGATGAGGACACTGTCCTGAATGCCTTCACGATGGGTTTCGCCAACAACAGTATTTCGATTATTGCCGGATTAGCAGTTCTTTCTGCTATCTTTGCTGTCAGCGCTGATCCTCTTGCAGTCGTCACCAACGGGTCCTCTGCAATCACCTTCCTCGCCTTGCCTGAAGTCTTTGCTCAAGCGCCCGGTGGAGCTGTAGGGGCCTTCGTGATGATGGCCGGTTTCTTCCTCGCTCTTTCTTTCGCAGCCATTACATCCATGATTTCAACAGTCGAATTGTGTGTGCGTAATTTCGTTGACCATGGATACGATCGACAACGTTCGGTTCTCATCACGTCCATTGCAATTTTCTTCTTTGGATTGCCCTCTGCTATAATGTGGGTAAAACTTGATGACGCAGGTGTCGCATTCCCTGAATTCCTCGAAGTGCAAGATCACATTTGGGGATACGGTTTGATGTTCAGTGGATTGTTTATTGCCTTCTCCATTTGGAAGTATGGATACATCAAGTGGAAGAAGGAAGTCGAACTAGGCAAGGCTCCACCAGGGTTCGCAGGTTACCTCGGTGTAGGTGTGTCTGCTTTCCGTGACGATTACATCAACACTGGTGACAATGATATCGAAGTCGGACGATGGTGGGACTTGTGTCTTTACTTGGCGTTCCCGATTCTCTTCAGCGTCCTCATGCTGTCGTACTTTGGAGATATGATTGCAAATACGGAGGATGTTTGGAATCCTGCGAACCCGAAAGGTCTTGGAATTATTCTCGCCTTTTGGTCGGTCGTGGCAATTGTCTTCATTTCGTTGAACAAATTCCTCATCGCCCGACCGTTGTATCGTAACGTTCCAGAAGGTGCTGATGCCGATATTTCGCTGCTACCAGGCGGAGATGACCCACTGGTCACCATCCTTGGAGAAGATGCACCAATGGCAGAACTCGTTGCTGAAGTCGTTGATTGAGGTGAGGATCGGTGGAACCACTTTTTCGGTGGTTGCTGATCGGTTTCATCGCTTCCCTGTTGTTTATTCTCATCGCTCGCTGGTTTTGGAAACGATACGATAGGCCAAGTGATGCTGCAATTGAATGGCAGAAGGAACAAGAAGAAAACCGCATCGAACGCGAAGTTTGGCACACCGTTGAAATGGAGATGCGCCGCGAAGCCATGGAAGCCGAACGGAAGGCGGATTTTCAAATGAAACGCCAGGCTGCTGCACGTTCAGGCACGGCACCCGATGCCAGCGTTGTTGCGCAAGCGTTTGAATCGCTTGGAGGCGTTCCAAAGCAAGCAGTTGTTAATGAGTTTGAAGTTGACAACAAGGTGCTTGAATCGTTTGGTGATGAACCTACCGAACCCGATTGGGAACTCGTCGAGCGACTCAAACGTATTTCTGATTCCAACCAAACCGAAGAACTGCCTCATCCAGGCCTTCCCTTTGCTCCGTCTTTACCCGACGTCGATGCAAGTGAATCTGAGGAGTGAGACTTCAAAACGACCAAACAGATGACGGCATTGTTGTGTTTTTGAGCGAAGGTCATTAGAGGGGATGGCGCTTCGAAGGTTCATGGTCCAACGTCCAAGAGGTACGCGTGATTTCGGACCAATTGAAATGAAACGACGACTTGCCTTTGAATCTCTTCTGGAAGAACAGGCTCGTAGACATGGATTTTCTCGGGTGCAGACACCGATTTTTGAATCTCTTGATCTGTTTACTGCGAAATCTGGACCTGGTGTGGTTTCTCAACTGTACGCGTTTCAGGATAAAGGTGAACGTCATCTCACACTGCGCCCAGAATTAACCGCTCCAGTTATGCGCATGGTTGCTGAAGAACTTCGCAACGAGACCAAACCACTCCGCCTCTCTTATTTTGGTCAATGTTTCCGCTATGAGGAATTCAAGAAAGGACGATATCGGGAATTTTACCAATACGGTGTCGAATTGATTGGCGCAACAGGTCCACTTGTTGAGGCTGAAGTCATCGCTCTTGCCATCAATATGTTGACGCAAGCAGGGTTGAAGAATTGGGAACTCCGCATTGGCCACGTTGGAGTGCTAAAGCAAGCTCTTACAGGCATTGGTCTGAGTGATACAATTGAACATGGCGAGCCACCGCTCGCATCCGCAATGCGTTTCCTTGATAAGGCCGATTTTGAGGGTCTTCGAGCCCTATTTGAGAAACAAGCAATATCCACGGACTTTATTGCACCACTACAACAACTTTCAGAGTTGAAGGGTGGACAAGAAACCATAGCGTCCGCACGTGAGCTTCTCGCAACTATGGAAGGTGTGTCTCTGGAAGCACTGGACGATCTTGAATCAACACTGAATTCGATTGCGCAACTCGCCCCAGCACCACCGTCTCTCTCAGTTAACCTAACCGTTGCCCGTGGGCTCGATTATTACACAGGTACAGTGTTTGAAGTCCATGTTCCGGAACTCGGTGGTGAGGGGCAAGTTCTTGGAGGAGGCTCCTACAAACTTCTGCACTTGTTCGGACTTGCAGATCTCGATCCATGTTGCGGGTTCGGTCTTGGTTTTGATCGAGTTCTTCTTGCTTTAGAAGCACAAGCTGCTGCAGAACAACGTGAAGAGGTTGTACCCGGTCAAAACGACGAAACTCCGCTTCTTGCGATGATTCCTTTCAACATAGATTCCTCAGAAATTCTCGGTTTGGTGCGACAATTGCGTTCTTCAGGTGTATGTGTTGAAATCGAATTGCGTTCGAGAAAGATTGGCAAGGCCATGGGTTGGGCAGATAATATAGGGTGCAGTCATGCACTTGTTGTTGGTCCAAGAGATCTTGAACAGGGACAAGCAACAGTCAAACGACTTAGTGATGGGGAACAATTCCCCGTAACTCTTAATTTTGAATCAATTCTTTCAGCACTTAAGGCTTGAAGATTTACTCATCTTCCCTTCGAGCGTTTACGAATACAGCCATTGCAATCGCTGCAGATGCAACGACCAGCGAGAATCCTGGAGTGTCTTCGGTGGAACTACCTCCGTACAAATCAGCACCATCTTGGATTGCTTGCTCCCAAGATGCATCATCAATAGGGAACTCAATGTAACTTAGTTCCCCCATCTTCATTGAAAACGATGCTGGTTCCCCTGAAACGAAGATGACATTTGAGGATTGACGATTCCCACGAAGTTTCATTTCGACCTTGACAACTGGATTGTAATCTGAACCATCCCAGTCAATGATTGTGTCCTCTTCGATAGGGAAATTAAAGACGACTTGGTTGTCACCAGCCACAAGCCCTGTTTCATGATGTTTGCCTATCACGTTTGGTCCTGCCATTAGGGTAATGTTGAGTTCATCACAGTCGTTTTGGCCACACGCTGTGTTTCCGTCGTTGTCGTTTGTCCAGTCACCTTGTACATTGATTGAGAAAGATCCTCTGAACAAACCATCAGCGTCCATAATCAGTCGCTTGTCTAAAAACGGGTCCATTCTGAATTGAAGATCGATTTTTATTTCACCATTTTCCTTCTCTTCGTAATATTCCTCAAGACTGTTCTCATCACTGTTGTTGAAGTGTGTCCAAGCTTTTGTGTTGGAGTCATCCCAGTACATGTAGAGTGTTTTGTTTTCTTTGGTAGGTTGCCGAGGGTCTTCATTTTCATCTGTCTGTTGGTAACTGACATCCCCTCCAGCTTGAACTGGAACCAACATCATCAACGCCATGAAAACGGCCAAACCTGCTACTTTGCGCATGATAATGCGTAGACCTACAGAGATATGAGGTTATTGAGCGGGTGTGTCTTTTACACCTGTTAATCAAACCGATGGATGTCGACGCCACCCGTCGTGTTTCCACCGGTATTGAGTTGTGTTTGCCGCGTGAGCTTGAGGGCATCTCCAAGTTTGTTTGGCTCCATCCTTGCTGTACGCATGTCAGCTCCGCCAACTCCAGTAATTATCGCCATGACTTTGATGGTGTCACCAAAGGTTGGATCTTGGCGTGCACCCCAAATGACATTTGCATCTTCACTGACTCGAGCAGTCATAAGATCAACAACCTGAGATGCTGATTCAAGCGTCATATATTGACCTCCTGTGACGTGAATAAGAACCCCCGTCGCACCGGTAATGTCGACATCGAGAAGGGGATGGTTGAGCGCTTCATGCACGACTTCTTCTGGTCCACGGTCCGATTCGCCGTAAAGCATCATTGTAACTCCGCCGTTTGACATGATGGCGCGGATGTCTGCAAAATCAAGATTGATGAGTGAAGGTAGTGTTATTGTCTCCACGATTCCCTTGACGATTTCTGCAACCAACTGGTCCATGATTGAGAATGCTTCCTCAAGCGGAAGATTGGGGACATAATGCAACAAACGGTTGTTGTCGAGAACAAGGACAGCATCAGCAACACGTCGTAATGATTCAAGGCCTTCGAGTGCTTTCTTCATTCGAAGTCTCCGTTCAACATGGAACGGTGTTGTAACTATTCCAACAACAAGTGCTCCAGCTGATTTTGCTTCCTCAGCAACGATTGGACAGATACCAGTACCTGAACCTCCGCCAAGTCCGCTTGCAATGAAGACGAGATCTGCACCGTTGACGATGCGTCGAATCATTTCACGACCTGCTTCTGCACATCTTCGACCCATCGATGGATCGCCACCCGCTCCAAGTCCACGAGTAATGTGACGGCCAACGAGGAGTTTCTGCAAGGAACGTGTGTTATCGAGATGCTGTTTGTCCGTATTGATGGCAACGGTGACGGCTCCTTCAACACCGAGATGTGTGATTCGATTCAACGTGTTGTTTCCAGATCCGCCACAGCCAACGATGAGTATTCTTGGGTTCGGAACCCCGAGTGTTGAGACGTCTTCATCCATAAGGGCAGTAGCACCGCGATTGATGGCTTCATCACGAAGTCCAGCAACCATATCTGCAAGTGCTTTATCGTGCATATTCCTCTCCGCCCTTGCGTTATCTGAACTGGAAGAACTACTGGGTCCCATCCCTACACTTCCTGATTTGCTGAGCCTTCTGTTCTGACTATTAACATCCGCGCTTGTAGCGGGGGTAAAACGGTCGATTTCTGAGGTCGCATTCACAAGCCAAATCAACCTCTTCCTTTGTCAAAGTGTGGTTGATATCATACAGGAATTAAAACGACACTGAATCGGAATATGCCCATGGCCGTCTCGCTGGTTTGGTTGCGAAGAGATTTGCGACTCGCTGACAATCCCGCCTTGGTGGAGGCAGTACGTTCTGGACGTCCTGTTCTTTTCCTATTCAATCTCGATTCAGAACGTCTGAATCGTCACGATGTTGATGGCATTCACATTCAATGGGAGTTGGATTGTCTCAATCAATTACGTATCGATGTTGAGAAACGTGGGGGTGCTGTTTTGTTCCGATTTGGCCCAGTGCTGGAGTCTCTCAATGAACTACACGAACGTTACGCAATCGAAGCCATCTACGGCAATGAGGAGTCGGGTTTGCAGTGGTCTTGGAATCGTGACAAACAAGTCGCAGAATGGTGTTTACATCGAGACATTGAATTTATTGAATTCCCGTCAAACGGTGTTATCCGGGGATTGGCGTCAAGGGATGATTGGAAGGCGTTGCGTGATCGAAGAATGAAATGTTCTTTGATTGAGGTACCATTACGCCTGTCCACAGTAAAAGACCTTCATTCTGATCCCATCCCGCACGCATCAGAGCTTGGATTTGGTGTCCGAGATCTCCAATATCGGCCAGAACCAGGCGAATCTGCTGCGATGGAGACGTTGTTCTCGTTTCTTGATGAGAGGGGCCGTGGTTACCGCAAAGGTATGTCCAGCCCATTGTCAGGGGCATCGATGTGTTCTCGACTTTCTCCCTATCTGAGCGCTGGATGCATTACTATTCGACAAATATTCTATCATACAAGTCGTAAACAACGACAGGTAAAGGTAAATCCAAGAAGCGCTGAAAACATTGGTTGGAGCGGTAGTCTCTCCTCTTTTCAAAGCCGTTTGGCGTGGCATTGCCATTTTATGCAACGATTGGAAGCAGANGCAACGCTTGACGAACAAGCGATGAATCCTGANCTTGATGCACTGCTGGAAAGACCATTCGATAAAAACCGCTTCGANGCGTGGTCTGAAGGAAAAACCGGNTGGCCTTTTTTTGATGCNTGCATGCGNTCGCTTCAAGCCACTGGATGGATTAATTTCAGNATGAGAGCAATGCTTCAATCGATTGCCTCCTACACGNTGTGGTTGCCCTGGAGNGCCTCTGGCTCTTACCTCGCAAAACAATTNCTTGATTACGAGCCAGGAATTCATTGGTCGCAAATTCAAATGCAATCTGGAGTTACAGGAATTAATTCCATTCGGGCTTATTCGATTGTAAAACAATCAATCGATCAGGACCCCAATGGGGAATTTATCAAACGATGGGTTCCAGAGTTGAATCTCGTTCCTACGGAGCACATTCATCAGCCTTGGTTAATGTCTACGAAAGAGCAGCAAGAAGCATCATGCATCATCGGCCTCGATTATCCAGAACCCATCGTCGATGAGAAGATCACTCGAAAACAAGGTGTAAGTCAGGCTTACAAAGCAAAGGCAGATGCTGAAGCTAAACTTCGATCCAAACTGGTCTATCTTGTGCATGGAAGTCGTAAACGAAGTCGTTTCCAAAAAGCATCTCATCAGAAGTAAATTGAATCTGATTCCTGACGATGAGAATAAATAGAACGAGGCGGTCGCAGGGAATACCTCACTTAGCTCAGTTGGTAGAGCACCTGACTGTAGTTGGAAAAAACAACGTCTCAGCAGACATCAGGGTGTCCCCGGTTCAAGTCCGGGAGTGGGGACCATCAATACCACTCCTAGAACAGATAGGAGTACAACACATGGCCGATACTAGTCAACGCTGTACTGCATGATTTCACAGTCGGTACACTTCTCAACATTTCTTATTGCAAAATTTTGGAGTCTACCGCATCGGAGGCAATAACATTGGCTGTTGGGTTGGACTGTCTGGCTCTCAGTGTTCACGCTGCTGGGGTCTCTCAACGGGTTATGAAGGCTTGTTCAATCTTTGAAAACCAAGAAATAAATGGTATTGAAAAACTTACTCGATTACAAACCCACAATCAATAGAGATCAACAAACACCGCCAGCGTTTTCTCATGTGTGGGTGTAAGCATACCATTCAACAAACTGACAGAACTGATTCAATACGATGAACGATTCATCCCATTCGATGTTGAAATGGTGTGTAGCTCGATTTCTGAATTCCCTAATCAGGTTGAGTTGCGTAATCGATTTCTCATCCAGTGATTTTTTAGTTTGATACTCGTTGATGTAGGTCTGAAGCGTTGGACGAGCATTGTGCTTTCGTTTGATGCCCAGTGAGTCGCAAGCATTGCGCATAAGACGTTCAGTTGTTGCACCTATTGCAATGACAATGAGTGAAGGTGATTTTGACGCAAAGATTTCCTTCGAAGAGGCCACATCCGCCAAGAGTAGTTGGTGCTTCTCAAGCTTCTGTCTTAGTTCATAGAATTTGTTGAGATCAGCCTCTTCGATATGCTGAGTTGCTATGGAATCTTCATACAGGATCTTTGTCAATGCAAAGTAAAAATGATTCAGAGATAAACTTCGATTTTTGCTGGATTTTACGGCTAGAAAACCTATCCCTCTTGCGTACATTGTAAAAAGGGCTAAGATGATAACTATACCTAAAATCGTCGCAAACATACTTTCCTCAGGTGTGATGAAAATCGCTGCTAAAAAGAGGCCAACACCGAGTAGATACATGGAAAGATTGTGTTGGGACTGGTATGGAAGCCCACCTCTAATCTCAACATTTTGCCCATCTTTAGCCTTCACAATCAACCGCTCTTGGGTTCCAAGTTGTCCACGTACTAGGTCAAAGAATATCCAGATGCAAACAGGAGAAAAGTATTGCAGATGTTCAAGGAAATCGATTGATTTGACTCCAATGTCATCATCTACCATCCGCTCGGCCCATTCTACTATGGTCGCAAAAAATATCAAAGAAGATAATGCTGTGATGAGTGTAAGCAAACGATATGCAAAGAAGAACCGTTCTTCTGGGAAAAAGTACTGAAATGTTGCCCCATTCAAGTTAATTCCATCATTCGTTGCAGATAATGGGTCTTTACGATCACTAGTGAGTGTCCCATCTGAGAGCAAACTAATCCGTACTTTTGAATGCCCAAATAAGGCCTTGAGGCGTGAATTCTTTTCATGATGCGAGGTGCGTGCAACGACGATGTTCTCTTGTGTCGTTGCCATGAGTATCGTCTTTTCCAACAACTTCATTTGTAAATATTTAACTGAAATGATGCAAATTTCAAACAGTGCTGAATTCTTAGAGAACTTCATTGCGAATGAAGAGGAGTAGGGCCTCCATGACCCCATCCCGCAACTGAAGAACAGTCACTTCATCCATGAATCGCCTTTCCATCCGTGCGCCTTGCGATGCTTGGTGATGAACTCCTCAGTGGTCCAGATAACTCGGTCACAGCAGAACAGGACAAGCATACGGTAGTAACGCGTTCCAAAGACAATCGTATCTTCGGTGGTACGCTCACCGCAGCTAATGCAGTCACCAATCCGGCAGATTGTCTTCACCAAGATCTCCTCCAACTCTTCATCACCGCTTCGCGTAACGCTTTCAGGTATGAACAATGGAACGCCAAGGAAGCAGAATTGCTCGCCGCCACCTGGTGAATAGAATCCGTCTGTATCAAAGTCACTTGCCTTCATGTGTAGTACCATTTTTCTCGCCTTCCCGTCGTACATTGTGTACAGTATTATATCGACGTCAGAGAACATAAAACTTTCCACTAAACGTGTTCAAATTACAGGATTCTGTAAGAATTTTTCCAATATTCTTGGTCGAATAGGTTAAATTGAGTGGTTCAATAGATTGGTTATGGAAGCCAATAAAAATTTTCTTGAGTATATGGCTTCTTTCTCAGAAGATTACTTGGATTCGGTCAAGAAAGAATTTGAAGGAAGTGGTGATCTAAAGGTTGAAGATATTTTTGTCTTGTCAA
>PBSP01000045.1 GCA_002726845.1 Methanobacteriota archaeon
CAATCAAGCGAAGGTCCAGATGTTGACGTCGTTTTTCACACTCGGGGATACAGCGAGGATCTCAGCCCTGACACACTAACATACATCGGTCAAGGTGATTTGGATTCGACCTCTGGTGCAGGAAACGACATTCGTTTTGACTTTGCAAGTTTGGCAATTCTTCGGGACGGGGGGGTTGTTGTTGCCTACCATGATTCGACACACGTCGACCCATTGTTTGCGGTGGAACTGACCTTCCCAAATTACCAAGAGTGAAACGGTAACATCCGCTATCCTCAAAACCTCTTGACAAACGATGACGATTGATGGTGTTAACAAACTTGCCAGGAATCGGCGAACGGTTGATGAAACGCTTGGACAATCACTTCGGTGGGCGTCCTGAACTTCTCAAAACGTTGGAATCAGGCGATGTCTCTCGAATTGCGGAAGTGGAAGGAATCTCAATCAAACGCGCTCTTGCAATAGCGCGAGAATACAACGGTGCTGAAACAAGTTTTCTCGCCACGCCAGAATCTGAAAAATTGCACGCTCAATTGATTTCGTCACTGCAACAATTCGCTTCCAATGGAGCCAGTGCGTCTCGAATGCAAATGCTCATGCCACTTCATCAAATCGGCCAACGACGGGAACGATGCAGACAAATGATCGACTTTGCTCATGAGTCCAAGGATGCGTTCAATCACCTGCGAAGTTTGTTCACAAATCTAGCCTACACCCGCAGACCAACCCAGCGTTATGAGCGCGTCATTGTCAGCCAGCAAGAACATCCTGAATGGAATCAATACGTCCGAATTTTAACGCCGAGTGCCCAAGAATCCTGGAACGACTACACCGTCTTCAAATCGGTCACTTGGGTCGGAAAGAACGGCCCTGATGCATTGCCACCCGGTTGGCTGGTGCTTCCTGAAACGGGTCGCTACGACGTTATGGTTCCAGAATTCACGCTTGATTGGTTTGCAAACAATCGGAAAACGTTGAAGGTCATTCTTGACTTGATTCAGTGGAAAAACGAGTACGCTGAGAAGATTCACCCCACACTTGAGACCATCTTTGAAGAAACGAGTGGCCTTGAGGAACTTGCTACAGTGTTCGCCATGATGGGCGATTCGGGTGATGTGGAGGTAATGGAGGCAACGCGAGATGGTTTGTGGAACATGGCGAAAGCGTTGGAAACGGATTTGAATCAGCGTATTTCTGCTGGAATGGAAAGTGCATCACTCGATTTGACGGGTTCGGACATGTTGGAAGCCTTAGCGGATGCAGCGACATTCCAGAGAAAGTTAGCAAACGCTACAGAAGATGTCATTACCGATATCCTTCAACAGGGTAGAGAAGAACTGTCAACCTACCTTGAGGCGAGTGGCCTTCAGGCACCGTTCGACCTTTACGCTTCGAACTGGCCGGTTAAACTCAATCGTGGAGTGCTGGATAAAATCAACGATGAACTTGAGCGAAGGATCAACGAAAGTCGTAATGATCACGTGCTTCGATTGGCGACGAAACTGGCTGACTTGAAGCCCCTTTGTGAGGTTGCAATTCAACGCCTTGTCGAGCATGACATGTGGTACAGCATTGCCGCATGGGCCCTGCACAACAATGCTACGCTACCTGAATTCGTTCAAAGTGGCATATGGTTTGATCAAGGACAACATCTCTTCATCGAAGGAGAGGTCCAAGCCGTAAATTATGGAATCGGTATGGCTGCACCGGAGGGTGATCAGCAACCCATTGCCCTTCTCACAGGAGCGAACAGCGGAGGCAAAACAACGCTGTTGGAGCTTCTTGCACACGTTTGTATTTTAGCCCACATGGGACTTCCTGTTCCTGCCCAACATGCCCTTGTAGGACAGGTTGAATCGCTTCATGTTCTGGCGAAATCCAGTGGAACACAGAGCGCTGGCGCCCTCGAAACCACGCTGGTGGACCTCGCACAAGTTGTCAGCAATGGACAGGCCAAACTCATACTTGCAGACGAACTTGAGGCCATCACAGAACCGGGTGCTGGAGCTCGAATCATTGCAGGAATGCTCAGAGCTGCACAGCAACAAAACAACTCCGGTATGGTTTTGGTAACGCATCTTGCACCCGCAATCCTCGATGCATACGGTGGAGACGATTTGAGGGTTGATGGCATTGAAGCCAAGGGCTTGGATGAGCATTTGGAACTCATCGTCGACCGAACTCCGAAGCGCAACTGCCTTGCCCGCTCAACACCGGAATTAATCGTGCGTCGTCTGGTTGAGCGGTCATCAGGAGAGGCGAAGAATGTCTTTACCGATATACTCTCGTTGTTTTCGTCTTAGCACGAGCGCGATGCATTGCCCGAATAATCCAGCATAGGAACTTGGAACAAGTCACTGCAACTGCGTTCGATCAACGGCAAGGTTAGCGTGCTTTGCGACCAATCGATCATGACAGTCCCTGAGGCTGCTGGTGAAGGCACGTAATCCTCACCCGTTTGGCTCACGGTCAAAAGAATGCTCTCACCCGCTTCGAGAACGACGTCCATTGGCATAAACTCCATGAGCGCATTGACGGGGACGAATGGTAAGAGAACTTCCTGTCCATCTCGGCCGCCTGCGTGGAAACGCAGGTCCATGACTGCGTGGCCAAGATGCATACCGTTTTCATCCGTCATTTCTATGAACAGATGCCCACCGTTGAAACCCGGTGTTGCGTCGATGTGGAAGGTCGGCATTCCGACGATTCTTGTCTCTTCTTCAAACGGCCCATAACTGAGTGTGATCGTAGAGGTGGACGTAACGGTACCACCGGTAGGTGCGAGATCGGAACCGGTCAAAACCAGATTCTCGGCATCGATTGGGGGATAGGTTGCCTCGAATCTCCATCCTCCGCGGTTGTCTTGCATCTCCACTCCAAGTGCAGGAGCAAAACCCTCATCCTTGAGATACCAAGTAAACCAATAAAGCAAATCGTCCGCCCAATCCCAACGAAGTGTGTATGGATAGGCTTCAGCACCTCGGCCTACTCCTTGGGAGGAGTGGCCCTCGACGCGATCGGGGTAATCGTGTGCCCATTGACCGGCAAGCGTCTTGATTTCAATTCCAGCGTCTGCAACCTGTTGATGAACAGGGAACGACATGTGCGGATCAACGTTCCAATCCTGCATTCCTTGGATGAGGTAAACAGATCCTTGGTAATTCTCAAGCACGCGATCGAGGAAGGAACGTTCTGTCCAGTAGGTGTTGCCTGCATAGTCGACCATCCCTCCACTAAGGTACGCAGCGGGTCCGTTTACGTATCCTGAAACATAACCTTCACACAAGGTGTGACTGTCCTCGGTATCTCCATCGATTCCAAACGAGCCATAAACGCCGTTGTGCATAATCATACCGCGGGCTTCCATGCTACCGTTTCGCCACATCAATTCATGAACACCAATAAGCCCAGACATTGGGACAATCGTTGCTAAGTGCGGATTACCGAATGTAGCGGCCTGCCATGGTGTGGAACCGTCGTAGGATTTCCCGATAAGTCCAACATTGCCATTGGACCAAGGTTGTGTTCCCAACCACGTTACAGCTGCATCGATGCCTCGTTGTTCATCGGTCCCCATCAAATCCATGCAATGATTGGATTCACCTGTTCCGAAGACCGAAACCTGGGCGACGCCAAATCCGTGAGGAACATAATTTTCGATCAACATACGACCCAATCGATTGGCAGGGGTTAGTGCATCAACATCACCATCATCGTAGTATGGACCGACCTCTGCAATTACAGGGACGAGGCACTCCTCGGTCAGATTCTCAGTCGATGAAAAATCACAGCCTTCGATTACGGGAAGCCAAAGGCCAAGATGAACCTCAGCACCTCCCGCAGCACCAGCTCCACCATCAGCGAGCGTAATGCTTGGAACAGGAACGTAGACCGATTGGACTTGCCCGATTTCATACGTTCCATTCTTAGTTACACGAGAAAATACGTCGGTATCATCGTAGATGCAGTCCTTCCGATCCAAAGGGTCGAAACACTCGTCTTGATTTTCGACACTGAAATCAATCTCATAATCGTCTCCAAAACACCCTGAAAGAATGGAGGGTAGTAGAAAAATCAGGAGCATCGAGACGCTTCGCATTGGTATCACCGTTACGAAACCGACATATGACGCTTTTCGCATTATGCTGTATTGTCCGATTTGGCTGCTTCGACGTCCGCACGTACTTCATCCATGTCCAAATCCTGGAGTTTCCCAATCAAGTCCTTCAGCGATTCTTCGGGCAGTGCACCCGGTTGCATGAACACGCCTATGCCTTCTTTGAACGCTATTGTTGTTGGAATCGACCGGATTCCAAACGACCCGGCTAACGCTTTTTCGACTTCGGTATCGACTTTAGCAAAAACAACCTCAGGGAACAGGTCAGAGACTCTCTCGAAGACTGGAGCATAGGCGCGGCACGGACCGCACCATTCCGCCCAGAAATCGATTATGACGAGATTGTTCCCATCAATTACTTCGTTGAAGGATGACTCACTCATTTCTACGGTTGCCATACCTTAGCCAGTAGGTCACAGTATATGTGGTCATGCATTTGACCAAAGTGTCGCATCGACGGGTTGATGTGCTTCGAAAGGGAGGGAGGGGCATGTGCAGACTGACAGCAGTCATCACCACATTTCTCCTCATCGGTGTTCTCATTGCACCTCTCGGGCACGCTGAAGAAGCATCTGAACCTGAAAATCAAGCATCCGCAATCATCATCTCCGAGCTGCTTGCTTCACCCAATGGAATGAAAAACAATGAGACGTGTTCAAATTGTTACAACGCCACAGACTGGAACGGTGATGGCGAATACGGGAAATTTTCAGACCAGTTTATCGAGTTGCACAACCCTGGCAACACTCCCGTCAACATATCCAACTGGGTCCTTGACGACATCGCTGATGGAGGGAGTGCTCCTTGTCAACTTGCTCGAGACACCGTTTTGCAACCCGGAGGTTACGTTTCGGTATTCATCAATGCCTCTCGAATCGAACTGGATTACTACGACGGAGACACGGTGAATCTGTACGACGATTCAGGAAACCTCATCGACACAATGTCTTACCCTGCTCGTGATTCGTGGTATGGGAACTCCTACATTCCACTTGAAAATGGAACCGCATGGAAGGTCCGCCCACCTACCCCTGGATATTCCCAGAACGAATCCTTTGATGTTGCGCAAAACATGATTGGATGTTTTGGAATCAGTGATGGCGGGTTTGTGGAATCGATGCTTCTCAAGGGTCGTGTCGTGACCATGAACAGCGAATCGGATGTCATCAATGACGGTAACGTCTTAATTCGAGACGGAAAGATTTCAGCTGTTTGGTCCGGACAAAACATACCCCAAAACGTCGATTTAACCGGTGTCCCAATCGTTGAAACCAACGGCACCATCTACCCTGGACTGATCGATACGCACAACCACATGCACTACAATCACATTCCATTGTGGGATTTTGAAGTCCACACCTCTATAAAATCTGAAGAAGGTGGGTACTCAAATCGGAATCAATGGAAAAACAATCCAAATTACAAGCGAGACATCTCTTGGATGAAGACCTTCGTCCAAACGTCATCGATGTGGAACATGGCCGATCAGCAGATGAAGTATGCAGAAGTCATGGCTGTAGCCGGTGGTGTGACCGCAGTGCAAGGCTCTCCGTCGAGCAACACCGATGCTTGGGACAGTATGCTCTCAAGAAACATCGAATTGTACAACTTTGGTGGAGATGGAATTCATACCAAAGTCACCACCCTTGAATCGGATTACACAGGTAGTCACATCACGTCTGGAAACGCCAGTGGTAGTCTGAACGCTTGGTATCTTCATCTCTCAGAAGGTGTTGATGAATCGAGCCGAGCAGAATTCGACATCTTGGTTCAAAACAACCTCCTGGTTGGTGAATTGGTCGTCGTTCATGGAACTGCACTAACATCAAACGAATTTGAATTGATGGGGCAGGTAGGTGCTGACTTGGCATGGTCGCCACTTTCCAACCTTCTTTTGTACGGTGATACGACAGATGTCGTCGCTGCTGACAAGGCTGGTGTGCGCATCTCTCTCGCTCCGGATTGGGGGCCCAGTGGTTCAAAGAACGTGCTTCATGAGTTGAAAATTGCCGACATGTGGAACACCAACAACCTTAACTCATACTTCACAAATTATGATTTGGCCACGATGGTGACAAAAAATCCTGCATTAGGAAACAACTGGGATGATTCTGTTGGCACAATTAATGCAGGCCTTTACGCAGATTTGGTGGTCATTGACACCTTCCATCAAGATCCATATCGCAACCTCATCGAAGCCATAGATGCAGATGTTCGGTTGACCGTCATCAACGGTCAGCCTGTGTTTGGAGATGTTGATTTGATGTCTGAACTCAAAGGAGAGGATTGGGAAATCATCGAAGGACCAGGATTTAACAAAGCCGTCGACGTGACGGATCGTTCCATTGCAGAGGGGACACAATCGTGGGCGAGCATTCTTTCTGATATGGAAATGGCGATGGCGTTGAACCCGGACGACATCGCTTCGCAGTGGACATCGAGTACAGACAGCTATTCATCGATGCAAGGCAATGTTCTGAACAGCATCTTCACCACGGGCGATGACCGACATTTCGGAATCATTACACAATCCACGCATGCAAACACACACATCGATTTGCAGCAGCTTGAAAATTACTACAACATTCCTATGGAAAACGGAGACAGGATAGGTGTCAACGTTGTTTTAGAGCAGCAAAACATCAGCGTCGATCCAACAACAGACCCTGTCGATGACACCTCAAATGAGGCAGACAATGAAAACAACGGAGACGATTCTTCAGAAGAATCTGGTAGGGATGCGGAGTGTCCGCCCAACTGCGTTATCGAAAGCGACGTTGAAGATGCGTCTTCGGGTGAAGAATCGTTGCTTGGACCAAAATCCTTGCTTCTGATCATCGTTGTCATACTCCTGGTCTCTGTAGGGTTGTTAACCAGATCAAGCGATGAAAACGAAGAGATGGATGTTGATCAAACCGTAATCATCGAAAAAGAATGGAGTGTTGAAAGCAAACCGTTTGTTCCTGAATTACCACCGCTCGCTCCACCTCCATCGAACGAGGAGGAATAATCAGGCCAAATCCCAAACAGGTCCGTCTTCGGTATCGGTGACAACAACACCCAATGCGTTCAATTGTTCTCGTATTGCGTCTGCTCTCGTCCAATCTTTGTCGGCTCTTGCAATGCTTCTCTCTGCGAGCAAAGCCTCGACCTTTTCTGCAATCTCCGCTTTTCGAGGATCGTCCTCAGGTTCGGCGAGCAAAACATCCGGCGACGGTAAAATACCCAAGATTGAACCAGCGGTTTCTTCAAGCCATTCCTTTGCGTAATGTGCAACAGCACGCTTGTCTTCATCGTCTGTTCCAAGCGAGAGGAGTGTTTGCAGTTGTTTGACCCCAGCTAGTACTTTGGCGACAGCTTCTCGGCTGTTGAAATCATCGTCCATTGCTTGAGCAAAACCTTCTGCGAGTCGCTCAAGCAAACCAAGCGTCTTGGCTAGAGAGTCCGAACTTTCCATGTCAGGCTGAGGAAGTTGATGCTGCCGTCCCGATGTTGCCATTCTCAACGCTGACTCGTACGTTTGGAGGATTCTGGCGTGATTTCTTTGAGCATCGTTGAGAAGTTGCTCGTTCATATCGATTGGGGAGCGGTAGTGAGCATTGACAAGGGCCAAACGGAGCACCAGCGGATCTACGTTCTGAACGATGTCGCTAATGGTCCAAAAGTTGCCGAGCGATTTGCTCATCTTTTCTCCATCGATGTTCACAAATCCGTTGTGCAACCAATAGCCTGCAAGCGGCGCGTGTCCTGTGTGACACTCACTCTGGAAAATTTCAGCCTCGTGGTGTGGGAAACGCAGATCGTGCCCCCCTCCATGGATGTCAAACGAGGTCCCGAAATGGTCGAGACTCATCGCACTGCATTCGATGTGCCAACCTGGACGGCCTTGTCCCCATGGCGAATCCCACGTAGGCTCTCCTGGCTTGGCTTGTTTCCACAAGGCGAAATCTTTGTGATCCTTCTTGCCGCTACCAGTGTCGTCCACTCTACCACCTGCACCTTTGCGTACTGCATCAATGGATTGACCCGTCAACTGCCCGTATTTTTCAGGCGCAGAATCAACGTGAAAGTAAACACCATCTTTTGCAACGTAAGCATGGCCTTTCTGAATCAAATCTTCAATGATGTGAATCATTGAATCAACATACTGCGTGCAACGTGGGTAATGGTCGGCTCGAAGGATGTTCAAAACATCCATGTCCTCATAGTACAATTGGATGTTCCTTTCAACGATTTCGCGCCAATCTTCACCGGTTTCAATCGAACGAATGATGATTTTATCATCGATGTCTGTGAAGTTTTGAACGTAGTCGACATCATAACCAGATGCCTCCAACCATCGATGCACCAAATCAAACGCAATGTAACAACGTGCATGACCAAGGTGGCAGCGATCGTAAACCGTAACACCGCAAACATACATCGAAACCCTACCAGGTGAAAGGGTTGAAAATTCAACCTTCTCGCGTCGGCGTGTGTCATGTACTCGCAGTGGCATGTGAACATGACATCGGTGTCGCCACTCTCACTTGAAGATTGATACGTGAAACGGTTGAGGACGTTCCGAAGACGATGTTGGACTTGAAGCGGAAAGATGGAATTCGTCTCTCTTCGGTAGTGCTCAGCGATGCTCGGCTTGTTCGATTGTCATGGTTGGTACCGCTGTGTTCTGTGTTGGTTGCTGTAACCCTTCACCTCGTTCTTGGGAACGCACGCGACCTTCCGTTTTTCATCTCTGAGGCTGATTACCCGGGACCTGAACGCTTCGTGTTCACGACCGGTTTGTTGATATCTGCTGTTCTGCATTGTTTGTTAACACTGCGGATGTACATTCTTTTCAAATCTCATTCCAGACGAAGAATTCTTTTTGCTGCAACAATCTTGGGCGTCACCAGTTCAACGCATTTGGCTGTGCTCGCTTTTGCCAACATGTACGATTACATCGTAATCCACGTCTACACATCCATTGTCGTGTTTCATGGTGGGTTCGCTTGGGCGATACTGGCCCACTATTCGTTGGCAAAACCTCATCCCAAAGGTCGTCAAATTAGACTGGCATCAATAGCGATAGCGTTCGTTTCCTTGATGGTAATGACGGTTTCAATCAACAGGGGAATCACTCAAGTGCGAAGCGAACTCGGTCTGGAATCCAACCTTATTCCATTGAATCAGCTACAACCATGGATCGTGGTTGCAGCACCTGCAGAATTTATCCTGTTCTTTTCTTTGTTGGGTTGCCTTGCATCGTTTTCATGGGACGTTCGTGACAATTCCAGCCAATTCGAGAAGACGGCGATCGAGGGTTGAAAGAGCGACCTCTTGTGGATTCGTTCCGCTTGCACCGTCGGATTTCCAAACCGAAACAACCAGTTCTCGATGCGAGAGCTGGTGCCGAATCGTGCCAACGAATTCACAACCATTGGTATCAACTTCGGCAGCCATATGCGGACCCCACAACCCTGCAAACAGACCGTTTTCAGGTCGTTGCTGCAACTCGGGAAGCCCATCGTCATCGATGCGAACAACGCATTTGTACTCCATCAACCTCTTTTTGATTCTCTTTGGTCGAGGCAATTCTTGTGCACGAAACCGTCCCTGACACGATTCCGAAACCGGGCATTGGCTGCACGATGGTTTGCGAGGGCGGCAGACCAAAGCACCAAGTTCCATCATGGCCTGATTCCAATCACCAGGAGCGTTGTAAAACAGTTGCCCATCTGCGTAGGTTTGAACTTCTTTCGTTGAAGGCTCTTCCAAATTTGTCTGACGAGCCATCACTCGTCGTATGTTGCCATCAACACAAGCAACGGGTATAGAATAAGCAATAGAAGCAACTGCTGCAGCGGTATAAGGGCCGACACCTGGAAGTTCGAGAAGTTGGGTGTATTGGTCTGGAAGTTTTCCATCGTACTTGTTCAAAACCTCGATCGACAACGCATGCAGTCTTCGTGCGCGAGAGTAGTACCCCGCACCCTGCCAAAGATGCAGTACATCATCCACACTCGATTTGGCCATGGATTCAGGTGTTGGAAAGCGCTTCAGCAGTTTTTGATGGTAATGCACCCCTCGCTCCATTTGCGTTTGTTGGAGTAAAATCTCAGAGAGAAGAATCGACCAGGGAGATGGATCTGTTCGCCAAGGTAATGGGCGTTTCACGCGACGATACCAAGCCATCAGGGCATCTTGATTCATTCATTACCATCCGGTGTTTATGCGGCTTTAGCAGCCTGTATTTTTGCATCGTTGGATTTTATTTGCTCCCAAACCAGTTCAGCGATGTCCTTGACATCCATTTCGACATCGATTGCAGACAAGCCGTCCGTTACCATCGTCGAGCAAAACGGGCAGCCAACGGCTACTGTTTCTGCACCAGTGGAAGCGAGTTCTTTGGCGCGTATGATATTGACGCGATCATTACCCTCTGGGACGTGTTCCTCCATCCACATTTGTGCACCGCCGGCTCCACAACAAAACGACCCACGTCCATGACGTTCGGTTTCAATCCCGACGCCCCCAATCGCATCGCGAGGAGCATCGTATTCACCGCCGATTCTCCCGAGATAACACGGATCGTGGAAGGTAACAGAACTGTCATGCTCGTGCTTCGGAAGTTTACCCTCTTGCTGCAAATGAGAAATCAATTGCGAGTGATGCATCACTTCGATGTCTTCTCCTCCATAGTCCTTGTACTCTTTTCCTAGTGTGTGAAAACAATGCGGGCAAGACGCAACGACCTTCTTGACACCAAGTTCGTTGAAGGTCTCCAAGTTGGTCTCTGCGAGCATTTGAAACAAATACTCGTTACCAGCCCGTCGTGCAGCATCACCCGTACACCCTTCCTGCATCCCAAGGATACCGACATCAAGCCCTGCTTTTTTCATGATTGAAACGGTGTCACGTGCGACTTTTTTGTTGCGTTCGTCAAACGACGCTGCGCATCCTGCAAAATAGATGTATTCAGCAGGTTCTGCGACCTTAACGTCAAGATCGGATGCCCAATCACCTCGCTCGTGCGATGGCAGACCGTACGGATTGGAATCCGATTCCAAATTTTCGATGGTTGCCATGAGCGGCATGATGGTGTCTTCAACAGCTTCATCGAATTCCATACGCTCCATCATCAAATGGCGACGTGCATCGGTAAGTTTTGGAACGTGTTCGATGTTGACAGGACAGACATCAACGCACGCATGACATGTCGTGCAAGCCCAGATTGATTCCTCACCAAATCGGGCAATGATGTCCTCTTCCGGCGTTTCACCTGCGAACAATTGCGAGGCGTGTTCGTTGGCATAATAACGCACATCATGGATGATTTGCATCGGATTCAACGCTTTTCCACTTGCGTACGCAGGGCAGACATCTTGGCACCGTGCGCAAGATGTGCAAGCCCAACCATCGATGAGACTCCTCCATGAGAGTTGCGTGTAATTCGCCGCCCCGAAGGATTCGATGTCCAGCTCTTCTAGGGAAACAGCAGTACCATTTTCATCTACAGCCAGAGGTCGCATCTTGGCCATCGGTTCCGTATCGTAGAACGCAACGTTCGGCAAAGCCATTACCAAGTGCATGTGCTTAGAAAGAGGAATAAGAAACAAGAACGTACAGATTGCAATCATGTGTGCCCAGTACGCTACGTTAACCGTCGTTTGTGATGGAGCGAAGGTATCAGCAACCCATGCTCCGATCATTTCCCACCTTGGATGTGGATTTTCCCCAGCTTCGACGACATAGGATGTTGTGCATATGGTCATGATCAGAAGCAAAATGATGTTGCCCTCGAGTTGGGATTTTCCCTTCAGTTTCTCCGGCGTGAATAGGACACGTCGGTTGAGTGCGAGAAAACACCCCACCAGTGCACTGGTGTAACCCAATTCAACCATGCCGTTCCAAATTCCGTTCAGTGCTTCTGGTAAGATGTGCTCACTGAATCGATTCGCAGACGCAAGATCAAGCATGTCTGAGGAGAGCATGAGAAAGCCCCAAAACATCAGCACGTGCATGGTACCTGCGACCTTGTCCTCCAGTACTTTTCGTTGTCCGAGCCAAACCGTAAGCGTTTCTTTCAAGCGTTTGCTCCATGAATCAAAGCGTTTGTCTGGCGCACCGAGGAGAACGAGTCGGGTCGCCTTTTGGACTTGATATGCGAAAAATCCCAACGAAACACCGCTTAGCACAAGCAGATAGTAGTATCCTTGGATTCCCGCATAGGTTTCTTCCAGCGGGTGCGCCAGCATGGTACCACCTAAAGACGTTCAAACCTTGAACCAATCGATGGAACCAATACCAATCCTAATGGTTTAGATGGGTGTGGAATGGGCATGGTCAAGGCCTCTGCACCCGGGAAATGCATTCTCTTTGGTGAGCATGCTGTTGTTTATGGAGAACCTGCCTTAGCCTGTAGCATCAATCAACGCATGACCATCGAACTTGAGCATGAGCACATGATTGAAGCATGGCGTCTTGATGGACGCAAGTTTAATCCAAAAAAACACCCGCATATCGAGTACATTCGGAACAAATTGCATTCATCCACTGGGAATCCGCTTCACATCCGAATACGCGGAACGATACCAAAAGCATCTGGCCTCGGTTCATCAGCTGCATTATCCGTTGCCCTCTGTGGTGCTTTGCAACAGTTGCACAATGGATCGGCCAACAAGGCCCAAGCAAGTCTCTTGGCTCACCATGCCGAAGCGGCTGCTCAAGGTGGAAGAGCGAGTCCGATGGATACCGCAACAAGTTCCTACGGAGGATTCATTGTCCTCTCCGACACCATAGAAGAACACTTGGATTTCATTGAAACCCGAACAATGGATGTTGATGGCTCCACCAGACAGTGGCATCTTCACACATTCGAAGCTGCAGTGCCAGAGGGCACCGCTCTGGTCGTTGGAAACACTGGCACACACGGATCGACTTCTGCCATGGTCAATCATGTTGCAGAACTCATGCGAAAAAATTCGAGTCGTAAAGTGGAATTGGAAACCATAGGTGCCATCGCAAGGAGGGGAATACAAGCGTTTCGGGAAGGGGACATGGAAGCCGTGGGTCAAGCAATGACTGAGAATCACATTGTGCTCCGCTCGCTCGGAGTCTCATCCCCTGAACTTGAGCGGTTGATTCGTGCTGCAGCACCGTCAAGTTTGGGTGTCAAAATGACCGGGGCTGGAGGTGGAGGGTGCATGATTGCTTTAACCACAAATCCGGAAGAAACCATGGGAGCAATCGAAATGGAAGGTGGCAGGGCTTTTATAAGTACATTCAACGAACCGGGATTGCGAATTGAGGACGCAGTGTGAGCATCCACTCTGAAACGGTTGTCATAAAATTGGCAGCCTTCCCTTTATATACTCGATTACAAAGCCGCACTCATGANCACCGATGAAGAGCGTTTGACCGTTGTNAATGTAGTTGCAAGCACCCGTGTAGCTGAAGAACTCGACCTGCCCGATATTGCAATTCAACTCAANTGCGAGTACGAGCCCGAACAATTCCCAGGTGTTGTCTATCGGGTAACCGATCCAAAACTTGCCATCCTGATGTTCCGCTCCGGACGCGCAGTCTGTACCGGTGGAAAGGACGAGGACAACATCCACACCGGTATCGACAGGATGATCAAGGATTTACGAGCCGCTGGAATCACAACATGGGACCTCAAGGATGTTGAAATCGAGGTTCAAAACATGGTCGCTACCTATGCACTTCACTACCCTGAAGATTACGACGGAAACGACAAATTCACGGGAGCCCCGCTTGCAGGCGAACCACGCAAGTTGAACCTCAACAACCTCACGTTCCACCTTCCATTCGACAAGGTCGAGTACGAACCGGAGCAATTCCCGGGTCTCATTTACCGACTCGATTATCCAAAGGTCGTCTGTCTCATTTTCGGCAGCGGTAAAATGGTCATTACCGGTGCTCGACACAAGGACGAGATTTTGGAAGCAGTTGAAATCATTAAGGATGAACTTGCTGACCTTCTCTGAGTACACCTGCGTACCTTTCATGTGCAAGAACGCACGAGCAACACCATGGGCGAATCGCTCAAGTCACGTCTCTTGACTCTGCTCGTGCTGGGTCTTTTGATTGCCTTTAGCCAAGTTCCCCTCTTCATGCACAACACTCAACTCAATGAAAATCAACAAGAAGTTCGTTCTTCAGGTAACCCCGGGGTCACCGATTTGCCTTCATGGAGAATCGGCGACAAGTGGGTTTACTCTGGAACCTTCGACCCCTCGATTTTGATTACCAACACGGGTGTTTCAGCAAGTGTTGGGGAAATTCGAGGAGATTCCACCGCAGAAGTAACGGACATACTTGAACTGCAATTTGACAACCGCACGGAATGGGTTTACAAACTTCGAATGACGGCGGATTTCGACAAAAGTGGTGTCGAACTCGAGGGATTTACTGGCAACGCCGAAATTCAGTTCACGCAGACAGAATACCTCCGAGTGAGTGATTTTGCAACAGTGAAAAACGATCTCGATTTGTACATCAAATTCATTCCTTACGGCATTGGGTCGTTAACGCAAATTCTCGGTGACATCACCATTACCAACGAATACAGCCCTGCCACAGAATCGTACGACTTCCCTCTGAGGTATGGAGAACGATGGACTTCATTGACCACATCCTCCTCAACTTGGTCAGGTCAAAGTGATTACATTACTCCCTTCCCACCTCCGGAAACCGATACCAATACGACGACATGGGAGGTAACAGACGTGGGTCAGCCACGTAATTCGATTGGCGCTGGTATCGCATACAGCGGGTGCGATGCATCCTATGAACTCACTTCTTGGAATTCTGATGGTGTATCAACTGGGTATCGGTGGTATTGCCCAGCGGTCAACAACTATGCTTGGCGACATGCTGAGGAAGACGTTGGCTTGACCATTGATTTTCGTTTAAAGCAGTACATGCCCGTCGGTGCGACTGGGGTTGAGAGCAACAGCGACCCTGGCAATCGACCGAATTGCGTCGATGTCGCTCCAGAACGAACACTCACAGCTCTCGATTCACCGATGGAGGTCTGGGTTCATCTCAGTCCATCGTGCTTTGGGACTGTTAACGGCGTGGGAGTAGAGGTTGCCTACGATGGAGCGTCAACCACGATTTATACCGGTTCGAACGGCTCTGCGAGTACGACGATTAATTCAGGAAACAACATCGATTATTCTGCGACCAACACGGATTGGGCAAGTCATGGAATCATGGCAAAATCAGGAAATTATGTTGGAGCAAGCACAGTCACGCTCGATGAATATCTTGTAGGGTTGGACCTCATCGCTGACGAGGAAAGGGCAGTGGTGATTCGGAATCGCAGTGGTGAAATCAGCACTGTGAGTTCACTCTCTGGCTACAACGTGCTGCCAGGAGACGAATTGACCATCGAAGTTGCAGTCGTCAACAAAGGGATTACACCATCAACCCCATCTAAACTGAGAATATATCATCCAGATGCGTCGATTTTCGATCTAGACCTCCCATCACTTGCAACCTACGAATCACACAAGGTGAACTTCACTTGGACGGTCCCTGAAGATGCCTCCATTGGTACAATTCCTGTACGCTGGGAGTCCGACCCATTTCAGACGAATTCAGCAGATGCAAATGCGGATAACGACATTGGCGAAATCAATCTGTTCATCGGACGATTGCCTACTGCAATTCTCGAACCAATTGAGGTCTACACCAATGTTGAAACGGTGATCAATGCATCCGGCAGTTTTGATGAAGACGGAGGGAACGTTTCCTGCTTGTTCAACATTCCATGGTACGATGGGACCAGGACGCCTGCATGGACCCGGGTTGAATCCATCGATTGCATGCTTAATTGGACGTGGACAAACGATGGAGAATACCCCGTCGAAGTTACAATCACGGACGAAGAACAAGACACTGTTAACGGTGTACTTGATGTCATGATTCTCAATCGGGCACCAAACATCATGGTAGCAAGTGCTCGAACCGAGGTTAAAGTCGAGCATCCCGTCACACTCTACGCCTATGCAAACGACACGGACTCTGAAGACCCGTTCCCGGGAGTGGTTGACGTTTATTGGCTAAACGCCATTTGTGAAGAGGGCTACTACACGAGAGTGTGCACCACGACAGCACCAACCGAAGGTTGGCATACCTTCCAAGCGGTGGGGGTCGACGACGATAGTGCAATGACAATGGCGAGCATTGACATTCGTTTCACAAACATCAATCCGCACGGATTATCGGTTACGATGACCAACGATAGCGGACCTCTTCCAATCGACGTTCAACAAACCTGGCATGTCCAAGAAGACCAAGTGGTCCGTTTACGCGGCCAAGCCTTGGATTCAATCGACGATTTAGATGGACTTACCCACCGCTGGTGGCCGGATGATGCTCAACCAAATCTCATCAAAACCTTTGATGGACGCGTCTCAGAATTTGAGATGATATGGGAAACCTCTGGATTGCATAGGATGCGACTCGAAGTAAGCGATTCGGAGGGAGCCAGCAGCGGAACCTACGAACGCTGGGTCAGCGTTGCAAACGTTCCGCCAGTTGTTCAGCCACTCGACCAAATCCTACCGCTGGCAGAAGGCGAAGAAGTGCGACTCGTTGGAAACGCGACGGATACACCTTCGGACTACGACACACTCATCCGTTGTTGGGACGTTGACCCTGGACTCGATTCGAACGACATTGGCGGTGCTGATGATGACTGCGATGTTGTGGGTGATGAGTTGGTCTGGCATTGGAATACGAGTGGAACGCACACCGTAATCTATCACGTAACTGATGATGATGGTGTCCGAGTGAGTACGGTTCTCTCCATCGAAGTGCTCAACATTCCACCGATTGTCCGTACCAATGAAATTCTCTGCAATGCCTTGGAAACCTGCATTCTTGACGCATCCACGACAATCGATTCGATCAACGATTTGGACCAAATTACGGTTGTTTGGGATCTTGACACCTCTGTAGACAGCAATGGAGACGGTGTGAAAAACAACGATGCAGATAAAGTTGGAAAGCAAATCGAACATGTCTTCAAGAAACAGGGCACCTATGAAGTCCGAGTCATGGCGTGGGATGAAAATCCAGAGCGACCTGGCACCAAGGTCATCAAACTCAGAATCGGCGAACCAGACCGAACACTTGTGGAAAGGTTTGGTGCATCACTGGCTGGCGAAGAGGCAAATCCAGTGTATCAACTCTCTTTGTTGGCGTTCCTACTCCTCCTTCTTGCGATGTTGACTCGGAGACGACGATCGAACCGTCTTCAGCGGGCGATGGAACGACTTGACAAGCGGCAAAACGCTATTTTCAGCGATGAGGACGTTGGTCTGATGCCTCATGAAATATCAGCAAAGCACAACAGACCCAACGACCCTCCTGTGCAAGGCGCCTTCGATTCTTTTGGGCCACTTGAATCGTCCTCAACAGCCCCACCAATACCAGAAAGTGGGCTCCCGGACGGGTGGAGCTTGGAGCAATGGGAGCATTACGGCCAACAATGGCTCGACTCACAACTTGACAATTCCTAAGTACGAGGAAGAGAACATTCGCCCATGGCGAACCGCTTCTCTGCGCTGTTTGTGTTGTTTTTGTTGACCTGTATGTCCATGGTTCACATGGTCCATGAGGAGGTTCAAACTCTGGAAGAAGGTGATTTCGTTGAGCGTACCTCGGGATCGACAAGTTCTACCGATGTTCCGAGTTGGAGAATCGGCGATAAATGGACCTATGAAACGCGCTTCGACGTTGCCCAGTTGCTCGCGCAAGCAAACGTTTCTGCCAGTTTGAACACGCTAACAGGAGACACGACGTATGAAATCGAAGATGTGTTTTTCATCAACGTTGACAACGTTCAAACCTTGGCCTACAAAATGAAGATTGAAGGTGAGTTTTCCTCCGGCAACAGTGGAGCGACGCTCGAAAGCGTCACTGGAAGATTGACTATCGACTACACTGGAGAAGACATTGTTCGGGTACGGGATCTTGCCGTCATCAATTCCGAATTCGAATTGGATGTTGACTTTGCACCGTTCAACCTTGGGTTCCTCTCGCAAAAGCTTGCAACCATCTCATTCGACACCTACTACGACCCACCTAAGGAAAAGTACGATTTCCCGCTTAGGACCGGCGACCAGTGGTACATGCCATTCATGTCTGGAACAAGTGTAAGTGGCTCGTCAGATTATTTTGACCCCACATCCTTCGATTCCAACGGTGCTGAGAACACCTCGTGGCAGGTAACGAAAGACGGCATCCCTACCGAGGACGGACTCAATATCAAGTACGAAGGTTGCGATGATTCTTACAAAGTCAACGAATGGAACGCAACAGGAGTTAGTGCAGGGTTCAATTGGTATTGTCCTGCTGTACGATTCAATTCTTGGATTCGAATCTCAAATGCGGCAGGATTCACCATTGACTGGCTTTTGAAGGATTACGAACCTGTGGATTCCTTTGGAGTTGACAAGCGGAAAAATCCAGGTGCTCGAAATGTTGAAATTGATGTAGATACGCAGTTCATAGCAACATTGCCCGACACGATGTCGAAGATTTATGCGACCTATGCTGTTGCACCAAACGGCATTCCAGAAGTGAATAAGAATCTACAACTTCGCTACGAGATGACAGGAACGCTGCTGAATCCAACCACCAACGGCAGCGGGCAAATCGAGGAAATGATCAATGTTTCCAACGTAACAGACGAGACAACAGCCAGCGATGATTACAGCAGCAACGGTGTGATTGTGTGGGACCCTGTTCAGGAGATTATCGGGGTCGCAACGGTCGTTATCGACTTGTCTGTGGTTGGCGTAGATCTTGTAGCTCAGGAGGATTCCATCATCGTTACACGAACGCGAGGTGCGGACGTCGCTACACTCTCAAAATCCATCGGATACAATGCGCTTCCCGGCGACCAACTCACCTTTTCTCTTCCCGCACAAAACCGTGGTGTCTTCACCTCACCTGCAACCGAAATGGAAGTCGTGGTTCCTGGTGGTGAAGCAATTCGTCAAACGGTCCCAGCCATTGAAGCCTACAGTGAACAACGAATTCTTGTTGATTGGGTTGTACCTGAAGGCGCAACAATCGGTAGTCAAATTTTGACATTCACAGTAGACCCAGACGAGTTGGTAACTGGTGACGCAAATCGAAGCAACAACCAAGCCATGGTTAGTGTTTTCATTGGTCGTGCTCCTAATGCTTCGATTTCAATCGATTCTGGAAACTATACCTTCGAGCAGGTGTTCATTGATGCGCGGGCTTCGTTCGACTCTGATGGAGGCGATGTGGAATGCCGATTTGAAATCGAATCGAGACCTGGTCTTGTTGACGTCATCACCACACCCGATTGCTTCGTGAACTGGAACTGGTCTGATGATGGCGACTGGGAACTACGTACCATCGTTACCGATGATGAACTTGATTCAACTGTTCTCATCAACAACGTTACAATCCTGAACCGTGCTCCATTTGTCAATCTCAGTCATCCAACGGAAGTCGCAGTGGAATCTACCATTACCATTGACGCAAGCGATAGCGGTGACATTGACACAATCTCCCCATCAGGTCAGCAAGTGAGCATCTCTTGGCCGGATTTGATGTGCCTAGAAGGCCTCACGCAACCAACGTGCACCTTCACGCCAATGGAAGAAGGAGTCATGCCAATCCGAGCGGTCGCAACCGATGATGATGGCGCTGAAACGGAAGTTCTTTCCTCGATCGAAGTCTACAACGTCGCTCCAACCATCGGAGACATTGAGGTGTGGATTGCGGGCGTTAACACACCGTTTGATGCCAACGGAACTTGGGTGTTGCAGGAGGATCAAACCGTTATCTTAAGGGCTCAAGGAGACGATACGCTCAACGATCGTGATGGACTCATCTTGGATTGGAACCTCAGCGATGTTCTTGAAAACTTCACGGCATCAACAGACGGTACCTCGTCGGATGTTGCTGCCTCATGGCCAACCTCCGGTGAACACATCGTATCGGTCCGGGCAGTTGATGACGACGGTGAAAGTTCGTCCTTGTCACTCGCTAAGGTGACCATTCAAAACGTTCCTCCAACCATCGTTGCCCAAAGCAATTTCTTGGAGTCAGTCAATAGACTAAATGGTATTACCGTTGAAGAG
>PBSP01000046.1 GCA_002726845.1 Methanobacteriota archaeon
AAGGTTCGGATGCTTCAGGTATGGCAGACGGTTCTTCACTCGTATCTTCATCATCACTACCAAACATGTCATCGACATCATCATCGTCATCGCTACCAAACATGTCGTCAACGTCGTCATCTTCAACTGCATCGGCTTCTTCAGGAGAATCGGGGGTTCCGAACAGGTCGTCCTCAAGCTCGTCATCATCCATTCGAGTGTTCATCCCAAACATATCAACCACTTCTGGAAGTACTTGCTTCCTTGACAAGTACATCGCTTGTGTTTTTGTGTAACGATGCTTTACATCTGCTTTTGAATCTTGGAAATCCCATGGCCAAACGATGATCAAATCACCTTCTCTGACCCATTGTCGACGACGCATCTTACCTGGAATTCTCGCCATTCGGGTCTCACCGTCTGCACAGAGAACTGTGACGCGTCGACCCCCAAGAATCTCTTCTGCGAGAGCGAACATTTCGCCCTTATACCCAAGCTCACCGCGTTGTTTACCACCGTTCGGGAGTTTAACGCGAATCTTTCCTGGAGAGCCTTCGGGATTTTCCAAGCGCGCGAGTTCTTCCTCGTCCACTTTTTCCTCATGACGTCGCGCCATAGCGTCTCACCGTGTTGTTCGAGAGGTCAACCCTTCTTGAAGTCGCCCCTTCTCAACGAAGCGATTGGGCAGCATCTCTGCATATCTCGACGAGTTCTCCACCGACCAGACCGAAAGCAACGGTTCCAATCGCACAGAGAGCAATCGCAACTCGAATGGATTTACCTGATGCAAGAGGACCTTCTCGGCCTTCTTCAGGCTCATGGAAATACATGACAACGCCGATGCGAAGATAGTAAAACATCGAGATGGCACTGTTGAGTACCATCAGCAAGGCAAGCCACCAAACCCAGTGAGCATCACCAATCGATGAAAGTGAACCGGTTCCCGTTGCAACCTCAACGATTCCCATGATGACCAGCAACTTGGAAAGGAATCCAGCCATTGGTGGAACACCAGCAAGAGAGATCATGAACAAAAACATTCCAACCGCAAGAAGCGGTTCCCGCTTTCCGAGACCTGCGAGTGAAGAGAGTCGCGACGCCCCCCCTTCCATTTCGAGAACTCCGAGTACAAGGAAAGCCCCGAGCTTGAAGAAAACAAGAACGAACATGTGGAAAAGGAGCGCTGCGACAATAACATCCATCGCACCTTCCGCATCTTCGGCAAGTCCCCAATTCCAGGCGCCAATAGCAGTGAGGGCAGCAAGCATGTAACCTGCATGTGCGACTGAGGAATAAGCAAGCATCCGCTTCGGATTCTCACTACCAAGAGCGGCGATGTTACCCCAAGTCATGGTGATTGCTGCAAGAACGCCCAACAACCCAATCCAAATGGCTGAACCACCACTCGCCTCGGGTATGGTCACGATCAACAACACACGCATCAATCCAAGCATGCCCATGGCTTTGCTGGCGGTTGCAAGAACACCTGCAACAGGACTGTTCGCTCCCGAATAAGCATCAGGTGCAGCAAAGTGGAACGGAACTGCACTGATCTTGAACGCAAAACCAACGAGGACGAAACCAAGAGCCATCATGCTCAACGCTGATCCTCCGTCTTCAGCCCACTTCACTGCCAAAACCTCGAACTGAAGAGAGCCTGCCCACAGGTAGAGCATACTCAACCCGTAAAGTCCAACTGCAGAAGCGACAGACCCGACGATGAAGTATTTTGCACCTCCTTCGGAACCTGCTCTCGTTTCCTTGTGGAAGGCGACAAGAACGTAAGTTGAGAAGGAGGCGAGTTCCAGACCCACAAACAGAACAAACATGTCTTGTGCTAGAGCTACGACGCTCATGCCTAGTGCGGATGTGAGCATGAGAATGTAAAAATCGGCTTGTCTGCGATTGTTGAAGAGAACGTCGATATCGTCGCTCTTGTGTGGACCTATCGGCAACCGATCGAGTGATGCAATTGCTGCAAGAAGTAGTGCAGCAAAGAAAATGGCTTCGAAAATTCGAGAGAACATGTTAATTTTGAAAATTTCAATGCCTGAATTCGACGAAACAACATCTCCATCTAAACCATTGGAATTGATCAAATAGGCAACGACTTGGAACAATGCAACTGCCATTGTCAAGACTGCCAAGAGACCAGGTAGGCGAGGTGATGAAACGAATTTGTAGCGCGTACCACCGAGGAACCACGGCAAACGAATTGAGGTGCCGGGAATTCGGAACGTTCCGTTTCCAAGATTTGGAACAATCATGATCAGCAACAAACCGACAAAAACGGTAAGTTCAGGAGCGAGTAACTTGAGGTCTCCTGTACTCACTCCACCTACTGCTGCCAACTTATTCACCTCCTAATCCAAGGAATCGCATTGCGTCTCGAGTCCACATGTCCATCATGTCGAGGAAAATCCACGGCATGATTCCAAACACTATGGTGAATGCAGCTAACAGAAGCATGGCGAGTTTTTCTGGGTTGTCGATGTCTGGGACAGGTTCTCCATGCAAGCTCTTTGGTGGCTGAGTTTCCTCTCCACCTTCGAAAATTGTCCTCTGCATGGACCAAAGATAGTACGCTGCTGTGATCGCAAGAACAAGACCTGGGAAAATAATCCACCAACCATAAGCATACCAGTATGCAACCATAAGCATCAGTTCAGCGACGAATCCCGCCAACAAAGGCAATCCAAGCGAAGCCATCCATCCGAACATCATGCTTGTTGCAAGCCAAGGCGAGTGCCTTGCCATACCACGCATTGCTCCGATTTCCATACTGTGGTAGTGATGCTTGAAGGCACCGCAAACGGCAAACAGCATGGGGCTGATGATTCCGTGTGCAAACATCATGAAGAGAGCAGCAGCCCATCCGAGCGGTTGCATGCTTGCAATACCGAGGAGGATAACACCCATGTGCGAAACGGACGAGTAGGCAACCATTTTCTTGAGATTGGTTTGTCCTAAACATACAATTGCTCCCCAAACAAGTGACACAAGGCCGATCATCATGATGATGAACTGGAATTCTTGAAGTGCATGTGGGAACAAAGAGATTGGTAGGCGGAACATGCCGTAAGCACCCATCTTCAACATCACACCAGCCAGCATCATTGAACCACCGGTTGGCGCCTGAACGTGCGCGTCTGGAAGCCATGTATGGAACGGTGCAGCAGGCAACTTCACCAAGAAACCCAACATCAACATGATGAAGAGCACTTTTTGGACCTCAAGGCCAAGCCACACACCGTTTGCATTTTCACCCTTCGCTTGAACAATCATATCCTGCATGTTGAAGGTTTGAGTGTCCATGAGGAAGTACATGGTTAACAAACCAAGAAGCATGATAACCGAAGCAGTAAATGTGTAAATGAAGAATTTCTGAGAAGCATACTTTCGATCTTTCCCACCCCATTTGAGAATCATAAAGAACATAGGGATGAGTGTCAGTTCCCAGAACACGTAAAACATGAACATATCGAGTGCAACAAAGACACCAATGAGTGCACCACCAAGCATGAGCATGAGGGGGAAGTAGGTGGCACCTGCTTTCTCGTTCCACGTTGCAATGATGGTGATGGGCATCAGGAGCGTCGTGAGCCAAACCATCGGGAAAGAGAGCCCGTCAACACCAACCGTCCATGTGATGCCAAGTTGTTCAATCCAGACATAGGACTCTTGGAATTCAAAGGAGTTGAAAGCAATCTCATTCCAATTCACGCCCCCAATTTGGCCAAGGAACATCAGGGTTGCAATTGTAAACATACCGAGAGAGATAAGGAGGGCTGCCATTCGAACAGGAGCGTCAAACTTGGCGCGCGCTGCTGGGTTCAGACGAGAGGTCAGAATCAACAAGAAAATGCTGGCGAGAATCGGTAGAATGACCAACATCGAGAGGTAATCAATGTTCAAATCATAACCCCCAAGAGTAAGTAGATGACAAGTACACCCAAGGCTGCCATCATGATGTAATCGCGTGCCGATCCTGTCGTCAACCGACGGATTTGTGTGGATAGTTTTTGCGATGTTGATTCGATTGTCTTGATGGTCCCGTCGACGACTTTCCGATCGAACGCTGCACTGATGTTTGCAAATCCTGCCACAAGCTTGAGCATTGCCGCATCGTACCATTTGTCAAAGTAAAGCCGTTCTTTTAATGCATTTGACAATCCTGAATTGGCCCAAGCACTGTTGTCAAAACCACGTTTCTTGTTGACTCGTGAGGAGAGGTTGATGATGGGTTGCATCCATGGTTTGGCTTTTTCACCGTCGCTCAAGGCACCGCCGTAGAGGGCCATAGCAAGACCAGGTCCTACAACAGCACCGATGAATATCGCAATGTAAGTCAAGATGAAGAAGAACATATCCGGGTTTACAAAGACGTGCTCAAACTCGTAAATGAGTCCCTCAATCATGCCCATTTTTCCAAAGAATACGTACTCCGATTCAGGCGTAGCGACCCATTTCGTAAACATCATTCCAGCAAGAATAACGCTCGAAAGTGTGACAAATGTCAAAGTCACCAATGGAATTGGAATCCAAGGTGTGTGCTCATGCACGTTTTCTGCAACTTCGCTCTTCGGCTTTCCGGCAAACGTCTTCAACCACATTCTCGACATGTAGAAACCGGTCATCGCTGCACCGATCAAGACACATGATGCCGGAAGGAAGAATCTCGGATCTTCGAGAGCAACACGCCATGCATTCGCAATGATGCCTTCCTTCGACCAGAATCCTCCAATTAACGGCAATCCCATGATGGAAGCGGATCCAACCAGCATCGCCGTAGCAGTAATCGGCATCTTCGATGCGAGCCCACCCATGTTCGACATTGATTGTGGATCAAAGTCATCATGGTGGTCGTCATGGTGGTCGTCGTGATGATCGTCGCCATGGTCGTCGCCATGGTCGTCATGATGGTGGTGCAAATCATGGTGCGCGTGATGCATTTCGTGAATGACGGAACCGCTGGCCATGAACAGCATTCCTTTGGCCATGGCGTGATTGAAGAGATGGAACAGCGCTGCGCCAAAGGCTACGACAACAATAACATGATCGTAATTCTTTTTCCCGTCGATGTAAGCTTCTTGCCAATCATAACTGTTGGCTAACCAAAGTGCAGCCCCCAGACCTGTGAAAATGTATGCGAGTTGACTCATGGTTGAATAAGCGAGAACCTTTTTCAAATCGTCTTGAACAAAAGCAATGGCCGCTGCCATGACGGCGGTAATACCTCCAATTGTAGCGATAATGAAGGCAAGGTCAACCAATTCTCCATGCATCGATTCTGCACCAAAGAGCGGGAACATTCGAGCGACAAGGTACAATCCTGCGTTGACCATGGTTGCAGCGTGGATGAGAGCAGAAACAGGCGTTGGCCCTTCCATTGCATCAGGCAACCATACGTGGAGTGGGAACTGAGCAGATTTACCAACTGCACCGATGAACATCATCCCGAGAGCGATTTGAAGTTGTCCCGGGTCAACCTTCGCTATTTCGGCTGAATCGAAAACAACTGCATAATCAAGTGAACCGAAGAGGTTCCAAAGGATGACCAATCCAATGACGAGGAATACGTCACCAACACGAGTTGTCAAAAACGCCTTCTTTGCTGCATATGCAGCACTTGGTTTGTGATAGTAAAACCCGATGAGAAGATACGAACAGAGACCCATAAGTTCCCAGAAGATGAACAACCAAAGGAAGGAATCAGCGAGAACCATCCCGAGCATACCTGAACAGAAAAGAACGAATTCAGCGTAAAATCGATGGTTGCGGTTATCGTTCACAGGGTCGGTATTCATGTAACCGATGCTGAAGATGTTGATCAGCATGCAAAGGAAAGAGGCAACAAACAGAAGCATCACGGTGACGTGATCGATGTATATTCCTACATTGAACGCATTTGCTTCAATTGTTGAACCTGATTCAATCCAGCCAAACGACAACCAAGTTCCTATGTGGTGTTCACCCAAATTATTGCCGATAAATTCAACGATGACGAGCATCGAGAGAATAAAACTTGCAACCATGATTGGTAGAGCGATGAGACCACCTTCTTTGGCAGACTTAACCCATGTTTGATTTCCATTGAAAATATGTCCAAGGAAGAGGATTACAGGGAAGATGAGCATCGGCAAGAGGACGATGAAAATAGCGTACTCAATTATCCCTCCTGCCATCGAATCAACTCAGTTTTTTAACAGATTTACATCATCCAGTGAAATTGTTTCATGTTGACCATACATGGCCAAGAAAATCGCCAATCCAATCGCAACCTCTGATGCTGCTATGGCGATGGCAAAGATGGCGTATACCCAACCAGATGCGTCACCGTGCTGGATGGCTGCTGCAACAAACTGGAGATTTGCCGCGTTCAAAATCAATTCAAGACACATCAGCACAATGATGGCATTCTTTCGCGTGAACGCACCCCACAGACCGATGGTGAACAGTATNNCAGAGAGAACNCTAACCCATGCTGGATCNATCACGCATCTTCACCTCGCTGTTCCCACTCAAGGTTTTCACGACGTTCGTCTCGAACNAGATANGCCGCNCCCATCATCGCCATCGCCATGAGAACCCCAAGGGCNAGGAGCGGTAGTGCCCAATCCTGNAGCATCGTTTCTGCCAGTTGAAGGGTTGTGACCTCTTTTGGATCTTCATCCCAAATCGTCGCAGTACCCAAGACGGTAATCATGGCTCCTAAAAGGAAAATAAGACCGATGCGGGTTAAAGTCGACATCAATCTCATTCAAAGTCCTCCTCTTGGATTTGACGTCGAGTGAGCATGATTCCAAACAGCACGACCAAACCAACGCTGGCCAGATAAACCAGAATTTGGATTGCAGCAAGAAATTCGGCACCCATGAGGATGAAAATACCGGAGACGGCCATGAAACAGAAGATCAGCGAAAGCATCGAGTGTGCAACACGTTGCGCGTAGATAAGGCCCAACGCGCCGAGGATTGTGATGGTTGCGAAGATGAAAAAAATGATTGTCTCAGTAATTGAGGCAACATCCATTTCAGGCACCTTCCTTAGCAGCTTTCGCCGCCTTTGCAGCCTTCTTTGCACGCTTGTCTCGCTCCTTGGTCGCTCGCTTTGCAAGTTCGCCGTCGACCGCTTCTTGATGGACGGAAGGAAGCACTCGCGTCCGGCTTGCATCGAACCAAAGGTCTTGTCGAGTGAAACCAGACATTCCATCGTATTCATTGGTCATGAAGAACGAGGTGAATCCACAAGCCTCCATGCACAGACCGCAGAACATGCATCGACCAATATCGATACGGCCTGAAACAATTTGATCATCAGCGGTCCGCAATTCGGACTGTGCGAGAATTTCCTCTTGGCCGGAATCGTTCCAACGTACGGTTGCAGAGTCGCCTGAGAGGTCGAGTACCTGAGCAAAGCGCCATTCTGCAGGCGGAGCTGCATGCGCTGTGATGAGGTCGAAAGTTTCCAGTTCTTCGGCAACCTCTTCTCGGAACTTGGCGGCATAACCGCCAACTTCGAGTTCTGCTCCATAGCCTTCAAATTCACCTTCTGCATTGTCAAGCACGTCGACTCGAAGTTCCGTGGTCATGTGCAAACAATCGTTTGGACAAATGTTGACACACATCTTGCATGCGGTACAGGTCTCCCAGATAACTCCAATTCTGCCGTTGTAGTTCCCTGGAACGAAAAGCCAAGGCTCCATGTCCTCAAGACGCTCGTAAGGGTATTGGACAGTCTGCGGCTTCCATAGACTTGGGAAAAGGTCTGAAGTCACACGATCAGGAGCAAATTCTTGCTTAGAGATATCGTTGTACATGGCCCGATCTTTTGCTCGATGCTGACTTGCATCATCCAAGAACTCAGGGTGCGATGTGTTGTGGTAACCCATCCCCAAAAGCTTGGGGAACAAGCGACCAAGAAGCGGGAAGGTCCGCAAAGCCGTAATCAAGGTGATCTTGAAAGGATACCAGAACAGGTTGCGGAAGTTGGGTCTTGCTTGAGGGTGGGTTGGCATGTTTCTTCACCTCAGTCTTGTCCCGGCGTGTGCGTACCTGCTGGTTGCACGGTTTGCACGTGATACATCCGTGCAGCACGTTCATTCTTGCCCGTATCGTTGAGCAAAAGGAAGAATATTGCGACCCACAGTATTGTGGTCAACACAGGAACGAGGAAGGGGATGCCAAGTGCGTGCCACGCCGTTCCACCGTAGGTGGTGTCTGCCATACCTTCGGGGTTGAAGAGATACAGACGGTAAACGGCTGCAAGAACAACTTGGAACACTGCAAGAGGAAGGAGCATACGCCATCCAAATTCGAGGATTTGATCGGTTCGGATGCGGGCAAGAGAGAACCGAGCCCAAACGAAAACGATGAGGAATACGAGCCATGCCTTGATCAAAACGACCAGAGCGCCGGGAATCAAAAGATAGGCTGCTCCGAGATATGGTATGCTACCGATTATCCCTTGGAACGGAAGGTGCCAGCCACCAAGGAAGAAATGTGTGAAGAGGAAACAGGCCGCATAGGTTCGAATGTATTCGGCCATGAACAGCATTCCAAATCGCATGCCACCGTACTCAGTCCACCAGCCTTCAACAAGTTCAGCCTCAGCTTCGGGCATGTCGAACGGTACGCGCTCAACTTCTGCAATCATCGTGATGAGGAAAAGCGCACCACCCAACGGCATCAGGAAAATGTTCCATGAGCCTGCAGAGTGCTGGAAATGGATGCTCTCGATGATGTTGAAGGTTCCCGTCAACATAGCGACGGAGAGCAGTGTGAGGAGAAGTGGGATTTCGTAGGCAGTCAGTTGTGCCGCTGAACGAATACCGCCAATCAATGTGTATTTGTTGTTCGAGGACCAGCCTGCAAAGAACACCCCGATCGGTGCAATTCCAAAGATTGCAATGATGTAAAGGATGGAAAGATCAGGATTGGTTGCATACATGCCACTTGAAAGCGGAATCATGCCGAGGATGATGAGCGTTGTTGAGACAATAAGGAACGGAGAGACTTCGAAAATAAGTTTATCAGCACGACGTGGAACCATGTGTTCCTTGACCAAGAACTTCATACCATCGGCAACGTTTTGGAAGAAACCAGGCAAAATGCTGAATCCCATCCACGATCGGTTCCCTACGCGGTCAACGGTTTCATGCTCTGAGGAGTTTCCAAAACGATTGTTCAACCATTTGTTCAGGGCTCCAATAGGACGGCCGAGACCAAACGGTAGCATGTTCCACCAAGCACCAGCGGTAACACCGTTTTCTCCAACCCATAGAGAGCGAAGCGCAGTGGTTGCACCACGACGATCGTTCATTCGAGCAACCGCTTTTCGCTCAATCCAGAGAATTGCAAACTGTGAGAAAAACAACAAGAGGAACACAATGTTGACGATTGCAAATGTGCCCACACCAAATGCAATTGCTGCGGAACTTTCCTCGAGTGGAGTTCCTTCAAGGAGGGATGTGATGGTCTTGTGTGCAAAACTTTCCTCCCCAACCAAAAGACTGCGGAGATCGTACTTGTCGTCCATCATCTCACCTCAACGGTCGGTCTCTCCAATGCATGGGTCAAAACTTCCCATAATGGCCGGAATGTCAGCAACCTTGTACCCAATCATGGTTTTTGCGACATAAGGAATGGTGATGAACATCGGCGAGCGAATGGAAAGTCGGTACGGGTATTTACCGCGGCCTTCACCTCCGCCTTGAATGTAAAATTGCGATGCCCCTCGGGTGCATTCGTAATTGCTGAATCCTGTTGCTCCTTCCGGAGCGCGGGTTGGTGCCTTTTTGAGAATCATCTCATCGCCTGGATTGTAATGGGTGTTCGCTCCCCCGGGGATTTTCTCCAGGGCATCAAGGACCATTCGGCAGGATTGTCGCATCTCTTCCATGCGAACTCGATATCGGTCGTAACAATCAGCGCCCTTAATCGAGGTTGGTTTCTCAACGGCTGGCTCCCAATCGACCTGGTCGTAAACAGAGTACGGATGTGCCCATCGCACATCGTAATTGACGCCTGCAGCACGTACGTTTGGACCGGAGACGCCTGCATTCACCATATCCTCAGCTTGTGCATAACCCACTCCTTGAAGACGCACCAACCAAATGGTCGATTCATCGAGCATCATCTCGTATTCATTGATTCGGTTTTCGAACAGTTTGATTTTTGCGCGAGCACGATCGGCGAAACCAACAGGGATGTCTCGCTTGACGCCACCAACGCGAGGGAAGTTGTAGTGCATTCTCGACCCACCAAGCTCCTGAAGGAGATCGAGAAACATTTCGCGGTCGCGCATGCACCACGTCATCAACGTCAAATTTCCAATGTCTGGACCAAACGCTCCGAGCCACATCAAATGCGATGCAAGGCGTTGCAATTCGGCGGCGATAAGGCGAACGAACTCCGCTCGTTCTGGAACTTCAACTTCCAGCAAATCCTCTGCAGCATAAATGTACGAATTTGCCCATGTCATTGCACTTACGTAGCAAAGTCGGTCACAGTATGGCGTTACTTGGGTGAAGTCTCGTGCTTCCGCAATCTTTTCGACACCGCGATGAATGTAGCCGAGTTCGGCTTCCGTATCCACCACTGTTTCTCCGTCGACTTTGACTCGGAGCGTCCACAACCCATGGGTCATTGGATGTTGAGGCCCCATCGTAATCCACATCTGTGCCATAGGTTCACCTCACTTTACGCGGCCCTCATCCGAAGGTTTGCGTAGAAACCCTTGCGCATCATCGTACATCTCGTTAAAGTCATGATATCGAATGTGATGTTGTTTTTGCAACGGATGGAATCCGTCTGGGCTGTCGTGGGGATTCAACACGCGATGCATGTTGTCGTGCCCCTCAAACCGAATTCCAACAAGGTCCCACGTTTCTTTTTCGTTCCAATCGGCTCCGACCCAGATGGATTGTACGCTCGGAACAACTGGAGAATCACCTTCCGGCAAATCGATGAGTACCTCGACCTCAAGAGGGATGGACTGGTCTGTTAATTCGCTCGCTTTGAGAACATCTGCAGTGAACGGTTCAACGTCACGCACCGGTTGGCGCAGGAAGTGATAAGCGAGCCCCCAGTTGCGTTCACTGCTTTCGGGATAATGCGTACCTGTTATCATCGAGCAGTAGTTAATACCGGCATCAAATCGCATCCACTTTGCAAGTGCGATCCAATGTTGTGGGGGACAAGTCAATCGGACAAAGGAAAACTTGACTGCGTTGTTGTGCTTTTCTATTGAAACGGTTATCCCACTACCGCCAAATTGCTTTTCAGCACTTTCGGCGAAAGCTGCAACTGCTGCCTCATTCTGTGCTGCCGAGATGCTCATTCCCATGATCAATCCTCTCCGACAATTACAGGTTTTTCGCCATCTCGGCCAGTACTTGGTGCGCCACCGATACGAATGATTTTCTCTCGAAGAAGTCCAAATCCATCAATCAGGGCCTCAGGACGAGGTGGGCAACCNGGNATNTAGACATCGACTGGAATGACTGTGTCAACGCCCTCAAGAATGTTGTAGGATTGGAAATANGGNCCGCCNGAAATGGCACATTCNCCCATNGCNATGCAGTACTTCGGTTCGGGCATTTGNTCCCAGAGNCGAACAACTTTGTCGGCAAACTTCTTGCTGATCGGCCCATTGACAAGGAGCACATCGGATTGACGGGGTGATGAGCGGAAAAGCACCCCAAAGCGGTCTCCGTCAAATCGAGGGGTCGCAGCTGCTGCCATTTCAATAGCACAGCATTTGATTCCCAGGTGGAGTGTGAACAATGATTTGCGGCCGCCCCAATTGAAAAATCGGCCTGCGAGTACGGACAGGAGTTGCTTGATTTTCGTGGCCTTCAGGGCCTCGTCCGTGACATCGCCCACAACTTCAACCAGAGCACGGCTGTTGAAGGCTGTGTAATTCTCCCCAGATTCCGCCACTTTCTCACCTCAAATGTATATGCGGCCTCGCTTGCGGAAGACATACCAAACGCCAAGAGACATGATGGCAAAGAACAGGCCAATGATTGCAAGACTTGCTTCTGCGCTTGCAATGTCGCCACCCACACTGCTGGTTTCTTCTGAAACGATCATGCCTCCGAGAACAAGGAACATGAAACCCACGTCGAAGACGAGGAAGACGATGGCGTACCAATAGTACTGAAAGTGGAATTGAATCATCGCATCGCCAATCGGTTCACTGCCGCACTCAAATGTGGAGAGGCGGCGCGGGTACAGGCTGTGGTCACGTTCGTACCCTTCCAAAAGGTAGGACCTGGTGATGTGCGGTCGAGACGGGTCAGTTCGTGGACGAAGTGCCCATGACATGATGAAATTCGTGAGTGGCATAAGGATGCCAACAATCGTCAAAAAAGCGATTGAAAGATAGGCGCTAGGCACAGAACCAGTATCGACCATCCGTCATCGCCCCAGACAGCATCCGCTCTCTTGTTTAACCGACTTGACCACCCTCCATAAGCGTTCCCAAAACGCCGTAAGATTCGGGCCTTTGGATTTAGGTTACCCTAAACATTTTAGGTTACCCTAAAGTCGAGAATTTCATGTCCGGTGAGAGGAACATGCTGACTCTCGAAGTTTTGTTCAATACCTCGCTGGAAAACGAACAACACATTGAGGAAACTGGGTGCACTTCATGCATAGATTTTCACCAAGAACATTCGAACATTGACATCGTAAAAACTGTCAAGTTAAAAGAGAAGTGTTGCAAGCGGTACGAACGCAAGAAAAAATCGCACTGCAAGAGATGTCCAGAGGGCAACAGAGGAGTTGCATGAATGCTTAACAAAGCGTTAAGACTGTGGATTTGGAGGATACAAACATGGCCGACAATGGTAACCTACTGATTGGATTTGGAACGGAAACTGGCAACTCTGAGTTGCTGGCAATGGACGCACACGAAAAGGCGAGTTCGATGGGAATCGAATCGAAGTGCGCATGTCTCGATGAAATTGAATCCTCTGACTTAATGGAGGCAGGTTACCTCATCATCGTATGCAGCACGTGGGGCGACGGTGAACAACCGGACAATGCCCAAGATCTCTACGACGCCGTTGAAGAACTCGGTGACGACGATCTCTCTGGCGTCGAATTTGCAGTACTCGCTCTTGGCGATACTGCATTCGACCTGTTCTGTGAAGCTGGCATCCAATGGGATGAAGTTCTCGAATCCAAAGGTGGAAAGCGATTCTATGACCGCATCGACTGCGACACAGACTACGAAGACGAAGCAGAAGAATGGATTGACGCTGTCTTAGAACAGATTTCTTCCTGATGCTTTACAACGTCAAGTCACTACGTCGCTTACCCGAGACTCAGTTACGTCGACGACCAAGGAAGAAGATGATACCTGCGACAACAACAAAGCCCAAACCGAAATATGTCAACGTTGAATCATCAGCAAGGCCAAAGAATCCAGTTTCCAGGTCACCGGTCACTTCAAATTGTTGATTCACGCGACCGATTACTCCAATCTCTTCAGGCTGGACAGAAATTGTGAAGTCGAACGTATCGGACAACTCCGCTCCATACGGAGGTTTGATTTTGACAGTAATCTCCATTACTTGACCCTTCTCGATTGTGCACAGCAGTGACGACAAACTGATCACCGTACAATCATCGTTTGGATCTTGAAGTTCAATTTTCCATCCTCGCAGGTTCTCTGATGCAAAAATTTCAGACTCTGTCTCAATGTTTCCGTCGTTACGTATGAAGACGGTGAACGTCTTGCTCTCAGGATAAACCAAATCAAACGAGGTTTGTTCAGGCTCAAGGATGTTCAAATTGAAGATTTTCTGCACGCTCAAGGAAACCGTTGCCTGTCCTGTCCTGTTTGCTGTGTTGTTTTTGCTGGTCACAACGATGTAAAGATTTCCGCCCTCTCCAGTAAGTGTTGCGCCATTAACCTCAACGCGCAGTTCGAGATACATCTCATATGGGCGAACTTGGTGACCGCTGGTTATGTTTAAGTCAAAAACCATTGAATCTCCAGCGATTTTTTGCGAATTGTACACATACGGAGATCCAGAAGCATCGAACACAAACTGTTCGCTTTCATTGTTCCATATTCCGAAGCCATAAGGGACGCTCAACTCACCATCCGATGCAATCGGCAATCCTTTGGAATAAACTGTACGGGTTGCAATTCCGTTCAAACCTGAAAGTTCAATTAGCGCTGTGTCGGCTCCGTTGCCTGCGTTTCGAATCCAAAAACCGACGGTCTCTTGATCACCAGGAGCGAGGACCAATTCACCCGTCCGACCGTCTAGGCCGCCCTCTTCTAGACGGACGTCCATTGCGTAATCTCTGGTTGTCAAGTACGCAGTGAGGCGGAGCTCACGCTGGTTGTCAGGTATTCCATCACCATCCTCATCGATGCTTTTGGAATCACCCTTGTTGGTGATGCGAATTGTAAACGTAGAATATTCATCTGTGTCCGTAACCGTCACGACAAACGTGATTTGTTTCTCCTCTCGAGCATCGACAGAAACCTCCGTAAATCGATTGCCTGCCTCGTCTTCAAAAAAGTAAGACCAAGGAGGAGATCCTGTTTGCTCGATCACACTCAATCTGAAATTGTCCTCAACGTTACCTGTGTTCTCTATGATGAACGGAAACGTGACTTCATTTCCATCTTTTCCAGTTTGCAACGTCGTGGTTGAGTCCACCTCAAACCCGTGAACGGCGGCCACAGAAACGGAGAGTGTTACGTCATCGTACGGTTCGCCTCCTGCGTTTGGAGCGATGGACAAATCGATGTTGACAACCTCGGTTGCAAGCGCATCTTCGGGCAGCGTTACCGTAACATCAACCGTATCCTTCCTGTTTGGCGTGTGTTTTGAATCGAGAGTCACAACAGACTCTTCCAGTTCAACCGTCCATCCGGTTGGCAAAGATGAGGTCAATATTCTGAAAGTGTCCATGCCATTGCCAGCGTTTTCGACCGTAACTGATGTGGTTGCAGAGGTCCCGGGTTCAATGTTGTTCAACTGCGAGGAGGTCATGGAAATGGTTGCCCCGTAGGACTGACCCACGGTAACGGTTAGTTCCGCATTGCACTTGACTTGTGTTCCGTCTTTTCCTTGAATGTAAAGTGTCTGCTCTTCACCTGCATTGACCGAATCGTCGGGGCTTACTTTGAGCGTGAACGATTTTGTCGCAGCCCCATCGTAAGGAAGCAAGCCGCTCGAACCACCCACAACCGAGACCCAGGCTGATTTCGGACCTGCTGCTGCGACTCGAATGGTCCAATCGGAGTTGCCTTCGTTGGTGAAGGTTGCTGATACCGTATCATCACTGTCCGGTTGAACGTTCATCATGGTTTTTGAAAGCGACAGGCTGCACTCCTTCAAAATCGGAACTGTAACATCGAAGGTTTGCGTGTCACTCGTATTTCCAGAAGGGTCGCCGGATACGGTACCCGTTATCTCCCAACAGTATTTGTCCGCTTCTTGTTCGTTGGTGACCTCAAGAGAAACGATGACTTCCTCGGTTTCTTCCGAATCAAGTGTGACTGATGTTTCGGAAAGCTGTGGCGACAATGAATCTGGATCTGAGCATCCACTCGCTGAATTGTCTTCATCGAGCGCGAGGTTTACCGTCGCTTGTTGCTGGCCTGTATTTTCTACGATGAGAATCCACTCTGTCGTTTCTTCACCACCCCAGGTCTTACTCGATACTTCCATGGAGAGGTCAACACCAAACAGTGCGTTACCGGATCCGTCTCCAGCGGTGGTCGTTACGGTCGCGGTTTCAGTTGCAGGCTGACCGGGCGGGTCAGGTGGTTCAGGAGAGTCTTGTGCAGCAGCGGTGACTGTTGTTTCACAGGATCCTTCAGCATTTTGGGTGAGCGTTACGTTCATTGTCGCCTCTTCATAGGAACCAGAATCAATGGTGCCCGGTATCTGAGTGATCGTCGAAGTGTAAGCGCTGCAATCTTGGTCTTGACCCTCTGCTGTGCTAAGTTGGACCGTGACGGGATTTGAGCCGGAGTTGTAGACGCGGACGGTGTACTCGCCTGCTTCACCTGGATTGATGGTTTGTGCAGAAGGTGACACTGTTAACTGGATGTTTGCATCGCGTGCTTCGTCTGCTGAAGCCAAAGGTGCGAGAATGGGCAGCATCGAAAGAAACATCAGTGCGACCAAAAGAATCGCAAGGCGTTTCTTTCGGGTAAAATCTTGCATGAGCAGACCTCCTTACGTATCGGGGGGGATGTTGACCTATCAAAAGGATGCCCTTTGATGTTCACAAATTAAGCCAATACGAACTCATCTGAAGATGAACCACAATTTGAGCACGCCTCCACCTCCGGGCATGTCGATAAACCGGCATGATAACGTGCACCGCACTTCGGACAACCTTTCATTGGACCTACAATTGGAAGGCGGCATGACCAGCATGTTGTTACCTGCTGTTGTGCGATTGGAAGTGCAGGAGCGGGTACAGGAATTTTTGTACCGCTGGTTCGCTTAAACCGAACGATCAACAAAACGATAAGAATTCCAACGAGCAACGAAACACCTGCACCGATCAGCATTGTTGCATTACTGCCCGCCTCAGATGCTTCAAAGGAAGACGTAATATCGACATCAATCGATGTCGAAGAGGATTCAACCTCTTGAACACCAGAAAGTTGGAAATTGAGACTTTGAGCGCCCTTGGCTTTCCCTTCAACCTGCACCGTGAATTGCTGAGATTCACCCGGAACAGCGTTGACAATACCGTCGCCAACAATCAATGCTTCAATTCCTGATGAGGATTTGACTTCCAAAAGATGCGAGAGTCCCACATTTCCGGTATTTAGTACACTGACCTGAAGCGTTCCGGACCCGGTTCCATCCAAGGTTGTTTGGCCTTTTACCTCCCATTCAACACTCCGTTGTTCTGCCACAAGCATGCTCGTACCCTCGGTTATGGAGACATCGTCACCAACAAGCGTGAATGAAAACGACGGCTGTGAGCCTGCCTCAAGAGAACTTGGAAGGATGATGGTACAGACAACTGGAACGATGTTGTTCGAAACCGTTCCAACATCGAAGCATTCACCGAAAACACCTTCGCTGAGTGATGTCGATATCGAAGGACTCCATTCAACATCAGCCTCGTTGATCAGCAACCAAGTGAAGGTCATGACTTGCTCAGGAGGGTGGAATCCCGGTCCAAACGGATGATCAAACGTTTGTCCATCATCGAAAAGAAGTTCGGAAAAGGTAAGCGATGGATTGGGAAGCTGTAACACATTCAGTTGTTGAGACCAACTAAAGCGCTGTGCGCCAACGTCAAGATTCAGTTGAATTGAACCTGAAAGAGCATTTCCGTTGCCTTTTATTGAAATGAGGATGTTTTTCGATTGTTCGGTCCAAATCATGTCAAAAGGTTGCAAGGATGTTTGAAGAGACCAACCTGTTGGAAGAGAGAGACTTGGTGAAAGCGTCATGTCAACGTTGCCTTGATTTTCGATTGTAAAAAGAAGATTCACAACGGCATCAGATCGAGGCGTGCCAATTTCAGATTCAAGAACAATCTCAACTTCCCGGACCTCCAAGACTTCAATTGGAATGTCCATTTCCCATGTTTGCGATGGTTCGGTTTGTGAAATTGCAGTCAATGCAACGGTGCGTTGAGCACCAGCAGCCGTAGAAATCTGCGGGGGAATGAATTGCATGCTAACATCCATCTGACCGCCCTTTGCAATCAATCCCGTAGAACCCGATGTAGCGCCAGGGTCGTTGCTGAGATCGGTGAATCCTGCATTCCACCCTGAAGGCGCTTGCAGGAACAAATCGTAACCGATTTCTGTATTGCCGTCGTTGTAAACACGAATCGTCAAGTTGGTTGGGTTAACGGGATGTACCGGGACCACAGTGTAATCGTACTCAATTCTAAATTGAGGGATTTCAAGAACCTCCAAATAGAGAGACAGGGGGTATGAAATCCCGTTGTCAACATCCAAACCATTCACGTCGATTCGATAAAGACCTGGTTCAGGTACTTCGGGATAAACAACGGTCAATGAAACACCAGCAGTTGCTTTTCCTTGAAGTGAAAAATTGGATGCTGTCATTCCAAGGTACCAAGGGATTTCCGTCCCATCGGAGTCCAAAAACACACCGAGCGCATCGATGGATGCGTTTGTTTCCAGCAATGCTGTGTTTTCAAGCGTTAAGTTCCATGAGGTGGTGGTTTGGGACGCATCATCAACGTGCTGCTCTATCACATCGGCCGTAACTTTCACACCCGGTGCGGTCACATCAACGACGGTCGACAAAACGTTGTTGTTTTCCTGAATTTCGTCAACAGTATCGTCAGGGTCGATTACCAGTTCAAGAGTTGTTGCCCCTGATTGCTGAGGCGTCCAATACCACGTTGATTGTCGACTCGCACCGGGATTGATATCGACCGTGACTTGATCGAGTTCAACACCATCAACCATGAAGACCAGATCAACAGATTCCGCTTTGACGTTGCCCGCATTGAACACTTGCGTTGTCAATCGGACCTGATCGCCAACCTGCGGTATTGTAACGTTTAATTGCATAGAGCCAATAACAACCTGTGGATCTGGCCGTAAATCGTTCACACCCTGTCCTGATACTGCGATTGCGAACGGCTGTGCACCGCTTCCTGCATGATAGGCGTCGTTGACCCGGACCGTCCAAACGCCTTTCATCGCAGCATCGATAAGAACGACCTCAAGGTTGTTGATGTCATCCTTCGTCCCCCCTGTGGTGGAACGCCCGTTGGCAAAATCATTACCGAGATACACGGTTCCATCAGGTGCTTCAACCTCTAAGTCCAAATCGTTGACAAGGGCCTTGCTTGCGAAACGGCTTCCTCTGTAATCGGACCACGCAAGGACTGCTTTGAGTTGTGAGTTGGCATAGGTTACGTTGAACACATACGATTTTGATGTACCGGATCGGGTTAACAAAGAACGATCGTCGACCCAGATGCCACGTCCTTGTGAAGGGGCAAGCGTTTCCTTGAGATTGACGCGCCCCCAGCCTTCGTCGTTGTTTGGAATGTTTCGAGAGTTGATGTCTTGTGCACCAAGAACAAGAAGAGCCTTTACCAACGCACCTTGAGGGGATGGTCGTTGTGCGATTTCAATGAGATATTCACGAATCAATGTTGCAGCTCCAGCGGCATTGGGCGTTGCCATCGATGTTCCTGTATACTCGAGGTACCACGTCGATTGCCAACTTGATCCACCCGTATCCTGCGCTTCTTGAGCACGACAAGAACGGACATAGCCGCCCGGTGCTATGATGTCGGGTTTGATGCGTCCATCGTCGGTAGGGCCGCGTGAAGAGCCGGACATCAAATTGTCTGGAGCCCCAGAATAACGTGCCTGATGGTTACCAACAGTCACGACATTCTTTGCTGTTGAGGGGGAGCCAACTGTGCCTGGATTCGGCCCATCGTTCCCCGCTGCGAACAGGATTGTCAGTCCTTCCTGCCCACTTCCAACCTTATCGTAGTTGAATGCACGATCATCAACAGCCTCTGCCTCTGACGTGTATTGGCCTTGTGTGGATGTTGCTGCGGACCCCCACGAATTTGTATGAATTCTTGCGCCCGCATTGTATGCAGTATTCAGCAAATAATTCAATGAAGGAGAAACAAAATTGCCCGTGTTGTCGTTCTCCATGGCTTGGAAATACAGTTCTGCATCGGGTGCAACACCTGCATAGCCCCCCTTGCTTCCATCACCCAACACAGTACATGAAACATGAGTTCCATGGCCGGAATGCTTGTCCGCAGTTGAACCGTCGCCGATAACATCGTAATTTCCAACAACTCGTGTTCCAAAGTCGCCATGATCTTCGTCCAAACCCGAATCAGCAACGGCAACGATTTGACCAGACCCATCAAGGTCAGTGGTGAAGTACGAACGCATCGTGGTGATTTTCATGTGGTTTTTCGATTGATCATTACCAACCACCATTTGCGGTTCCAATCTCAACGACATTACAGAGGGTTGACGTACAATGTCAAGAAGGGCATCTGTCGAAAGTTGGCCTCGATATTGTCCCTGATCGAGATGTACTGCATTATCGAGTGCGAGAGCGGCGACGTCCGCAAGATGTTGTTGAACGGTATTTGCTTGAGAATCGACAAGCAAGACGTCTTCGGTTTGATGGTCTTCCCACCATCCCTCAAGTCGGACTTCTTCATCCATTAATGCCTTCACTCCACCTTCGAACAACAAGGCATCCAGTAAGGTGTCATCAAGGAACATTGCGAGGGGAACATCCCACTGTGCAACCACGCTTGGAACGGCTTGTACCGCTTGGAATGCGCCCGATGTTCCTTGAACCATCAAACCAGATGGGGCAATAAACTCTCGAACCTCCAAGCCGGCAATTTCCGACAAATCGCTGCGCACATCGAGCATGTGACGGTCGTTATCGATGAGAATGAGTTGAACATCAATCCGCGGTTCCAAGACCTCGCTGGAAAGAGGTCGATTGAGCTCCAATCCATCGCTTGAAAACACACCTATACGCGTGTTTGCCAGAATTGGTCGATGCTCCTGAACGACCGATGTGTCATAGGTTCCAACAAAGTCAGAGTACGCATCGGTTCGAATCGAAAAGAACTCGACGTTTCGTGCGTCTTCAAGGTTCTCTGTTGCTTCATCCTCAGGACCAACCATCGAACTCCAGGGGCTCATCAACAAAAGAATGAGAATACCGAGGGCAAGACGGACTTGTCGCTCCATTACTTACCACTCCTTCCGATGACGCATTTATCGCTATGGGTCATTTGTTTGAACACTCAACATCAAAACAATCGTGTTGTCTTATCGGCCTGATCGACAAACATTTCTGTAGCATAGAAACCAACGAGATGGTTGGCCTCCATTCGTTTCTGGCTGTTATCAAACATGGTATAACTGACCGATATCTCAAGTGTGTAGTTGTCCCAAACCGTGTAGCCCAATATCATCATTTCCAAATCATCCCCTGCTAACGATGAGTGAGCCTTGACCGTATCGACTTCAACCCTCATGCTTTGAATGAGACTTGGTGGTTCCTGAGTGTCGTAAAATCGGACCTCAACCACGACATCGCGAATTGCTCTACTTCCATCGTTTTGCAGTTCGCTCATGATCAGGTGGCCACCACGTTGCATGTACACGGTGTGTACCTCAACATCATCGCGTGGAATGACCCAATACCATCCGCTTGCAATTAATCCGACCAGCAGCATAAGAATGAATCCAGCTATAGCGACCCGAACCGGTTTGATGTCGCGCATGCGCTCTTTTACGAACAGAGCAACCTCTTGGGCCTGTTCATATGCCTCAAGTTGCTCTGGATCGTTCAAATCGAAACCCAAATTCATTGCTTCTTGACGTTGAGTTACTTCCAGGAGACCCAACGGTTTGGCAGCGACGATGTCGTCCTCGTGAACCAACAATTCATCGTCCATATTTTCACCCAAAAATCATCGCAAAGAGCGAAGCTATGCCCGACGTAAACGGCTCGACGATCATGATGTGTCGCGTCTCTACAGAACCACCAGTAAGTGTGCTAACCACAGAAAGATCGGTAACCATACCGTTGACTCCTATCGAGGTTGAAGTAGGGAGTGCACCTGTAAATTGTGCATCCAAAAGTACACCCCTACCATCAACTTGCAGATCACCGAAGACGGGGGCATAGAAACCAGGTTCAAAGTGCATTTCAGCACTGGATACGAGACGGCCGGTCGTGATATCATCAAGGACAATGACAGGGTAGCCAAATGGTCGGTAAATCGTGATGGTTGCACCTTTGAGATTCTCGCCAATAATTTCGAACCGGTCGAGGTAGACTCCGGGAGCTCCAGGAACATCGGATTGCCGCATGTAGAGTTCTTCAACTCCATTATCTGAAGAGACAATGCGTACACCCCAATTTTCGGTTGGTTCAAGTTTGAAGGTTTTAGGTAGATTCTTGGCGATTAACAGCGTGTCTCCTTTGGCGTCAATCGCCTTTCCTGCTGCTTCAATGTACATGTCCATCTTGTTTGAGTTTGAACTGTAATTGAGAGTCATCATGCCTTGGAAGGAAGGTTCCTCACGGATATCGTATTGTGTATCGGGTACTGCATCGAGAACCATGTAAGAAGGAACATCGCGGAAGAAGGTTGTTGCCGGCCACCAGAATCCGTCCACGTATCGGTGCTGTTGAATCATCATCGAATCGACACTGGTTTTCTCTGCATCGTTGCTGATGGATTGTGGAACTTCAACAGCAATTCTCAATACATCGCCAATCGTTGTACTAAATTCAGTTCCTTGGGGAACAGTCTCAATGAATGTCTCCGCCCGCACAAGATTTTCCAAATCTGTAAAGACTGAATATGCAAAATCCAGTTCCTCTCCAAAGTCATAATCCATTTCAACAGATAGACGTGGTACGGTTAAATTGTCCTGTCGAGTAAATCTCGCGTCAACAAACACATCCCTCGACAACTCAGTGTTGAAACCATCAATCTGCAAATCAGTGGACGACAATTCAATGCCATCCATTGTAAGGTAGAAGCATTCCTGTGCTGGCTTCCATTCCTCAAGATTCATGTGGAAAATGTACGTTGGAATATCATCTTCAAGGCTGAATTCGTACGTTAACTCGATTTTACCTGAGGGTAATTGAGGTAGCCACGCTCGCAGATGCCAACTTCGGCGTTTTTCGAATGTTACTCCTCGATCTTCGAGCAATTCCACATCCACACCAATCAGCTCTCGTTCGGTGATGACACCATCTGCTAGATGCTCCATTAGTGCGGAGGCAAAACTCAGATTGGACCTTTCGAATGTTTCTCTCAACGGTTCCAATTCTTCGCTATCTACGATATAATCGGCAAGTATGCCATCGATTTTTACTCGATTCGATTCGGTAAGATTCGTCAATTTGGAGAGGTTGAATTCAACAACTGTCCGCTCTACTGCTTGCATATCAAGGCCGTGTTGCCATCCGGGTTCATCGACCTGAATGCTTCCTTTTCGCATATCAGCAACAATATCGAAACTTTCTCCTGTCGTCATGTCAAGACCGTATGCAACATCAACAGCTTGTCCCGTAGAGTCTCCAGCATTTGAAACGAGACCGTACACCAAATCATTGACCAGCCCGCCAATACCAACAACATCGCCCAAAAAGAAGGACAGTGCTTCAACGCCCTCTCCTTGACTAAAATCAGGAATTTCAAGGCCGCTCGAATCGAGGTCGCTTGGAAGAACAATCTCAAGGTTGGCAGGCAAAGGCTCCATTCGCATCATTCCATTGAGGCCTAAAAACGGGTCTTCATAATCGCTAACATCTTCCATTAAGATGTTGAATGGAGATGAGGTTTGTCGCTGCAGTACGTATCGAGCACTCCCTTCTGGACCTGTTG
>PBSP01000047.1 GCA_002726845.1 Methanobacteriota archaeon
GATCAAGGATGGATTGGTGGCGTGTTTATCGGTATGACTCTTCTCATATTGAGGAAACCAATCATTTCGACTTTAGGAGGTGTTTCGTCCAAACTTATTCCAGAATCACACACGAAAGAGGAACTGGGTTATCTCGAAATGTACTACCTCGCTTTGAAAGACAAGAAGATAACTGAAAACGAACGTTCCATGCTGGATTTACAAGCGAAAGCGTATGGGATAACGGAAAAACGGAAACTCTACCTCGAAGAGTGGTACACCGAAATGTTGCAGCGTGGCGGAGACAACACAGATCTTGCCAAGCGATACGGTAAAAGTGGCATCAACATGATGAGTGTATTTGGCACCACCGGCGAGGCGCCTATTAATGAGCGGGAAATTAAGGAAGCATTTCATCTCATGGATACCAACAAGGACAACGTCATATCGCCAAGTGAATTTTCCGAAGCGCCAGAAGTTTCTAAATTACCAGAGGAAACCCGTGAAGAATTGTTTGATGAGATAGACCTGAACAAGGATGGAGTGATACAGTACGATGAATTCAGGATTCAGGCACAAGTTACAGAATCTGAGGTTCTAACACTCAACAAAGAGGACGCTTACATCGAGGCATACAAGGTTGCTATGGAAGACCTCATCATCACGGACGACGAGCGGAAAATGCTCAACATACAAGCAAAAACACTCGGTATTTCACAAGAACGGGCGGCTGAACTTGAGCGCGAGTACAACCGCTCACTGGACCCTACTGAAGCCGATTGAATTGACATCTTCAATCCCTGTTGGTTCATCCGAGAAGCTGCTGAAACCGATTTTAATAATAAGTGCTAAATTGATAATTAATAGTTCTCTTTAAAATGTTATTATATTTCGGCGCAACGATGACCGAAGGTGACCAAGCAGCCATTTCAGCCGACTCCGACGTTTACGACGTTGTGATTGTGGGGGCCGGGGCCTCTGGTATCGGCGTGGCAATTGCAATTCAACATGCAGGAATCGAAAACTATGTTGTGGTCGATCGGGATACGGTAGGTGCATCGTTTGCTGCTTGGCCCGCAGAGACGCGCTTTATCACACCATCGTTCCCTAGCAATTCCATCGGGATGCTTGATTTGAACTCCATTGGAATTGGAATTTCTCCAGCGTTCAACATGAGGATTGAACACCCTACAGGACAAGAGTTTGCCAGCCATCTGCAAAGCCTTGCAGAATTTTTTGAACTTCCAGTACTTGAAAACACCAACATCGTTGACATCCAAAAAGTCGACGACTTGTTTCACCTCAAAACCGAAGACCAGACGGTCCATTCAAGATACGTAATTTGGGCAGCGGGCGAATATCAATATCCAGCAATGGGACATTTCGATGGGGCTGAATTGTGTCAACACACTTCGACCATCGAGCGTTACGGAGCGTTGGAAGGTGATGATTTCCTCATTATTGGAGGCTATGAAAGCGGCATCGATGCAGCCTATCACTTGGCGCTTAACGACAAGAAGGTCAGTGTTTTCGATCAAAATTGTCCTTGGGGCGCTGAAAGTTCAGACCCGAGTATCGCTTTGTCGACGTATTCCTTTGAGAGGATGCGCAATCAAAAGTTTGGCGATCACGTTGACCTTCACCCTGAGTCACGTGTACAATCAATTTCCTGCGACGAGGGCGTCTACAGTCTAACAACAGAATCTGGACAAGTGTTTCATTCCAACAGGCAACCGATTCTAGCGAACGGTTTTGATGGAAGCCATAAGTTCGTTTCACATCTTTTTGAGCAGAGGGACGACGGGTTCCCATCCTTGAATGAGAAGGATGAGTCGACCATAGTGCCGGGAATGTTCCTTTGCGGTCCATCGGTTCGGCACGATGGACACATCTTCTGTTTTATTTTCAAATATCGTCAACGTTTTGCCGTTGTTGCTGAAGCGATTGCCTCATCTCTTGGATTTGAAACCGAAGAATTTGTTGAGGCATACAAAAGCTGGGGTATGTATCTGGACGATCTTTCGTGCTGTGGCCAGGAGTGTTTGACGTGCTAAATCAAACCCAGGTCAAGAAAGCATTGAGTTTTGAATGGATGGGTCAAACCATCGCTAGTGTTTCTTGGATTGTGAGTGTTTTTGTTTACGGATTTTCAAACGGTGATGGCACACTCGAGATGGGAACGGGTGACTGGTTGCAATTGCTCGCAGCATCCTCGTGGCTGATTTCAAACATCGCTTCTCTTGTGAATGCTGGGAAAAATGAACCGAAGACTGTTGGTTGACAATAACGAGCATCTCAAATGGTCGAAATGAAGCAGTCGTCGTCCACCTCGATAAGACCACCCGTTGTTAGCAGATGGTCAATCGCTTCGTCAATTTCGTCTTCATCAACGCCGTGTTCAAGCATGCGTTTGAAAATGACCTCCAGCGTTGCAACTGGCTCGCCCCTCTCGATTTCACCATCGACAATGATAATCATCAATTGGCAAGCGACCGCAAGGAGCGGATCGTCCCCCTGATCATCGGGCAGGAGGTCAAAAAACGCCTCAGCTCCGTGAGGTTCGCCTTCCTCAGTGCGTTGTTTTTCACCTCTCTGAGAAAGGCCTGTGAAGGTACTGTCCTCGTCCAAGCCAAAGCAATCGAAGATGGACATCTGATGTACATCGTGCTTCTTTTCCTCAGGATTGATTCGGTTTTCAAGATCATCAAGTCGAAATTTTCGCTGTTCCAACAACAAGCGTTCACGCTTGAGATCGTGACGGAGAAGGGCCAAGGTTTGTTCAGCCTGTTGGGCCAACCAACCGTCAATGGTCCAATCAGGATCAAGCCCGGACATCACTTCAGCCATGTGTTGGACAGGTTCAGGAAGTGCATTGATATCCATCAACTTGCGTGATTCTTGCTTGTCCTCACTCATAGACACTTGTCACACTTGACGGCCTTTGAAGCCTTCCCATCGAAACGTTGACATCTTTGCATTGTCGCTTTACAAACAAATTCTTCGTGGAATTTCAATCAATGTTCATTCGCTTGAGAACTTGTTTTTCATACCGTTGACAATTTCGTTCAATGCTGCTTGAAGTGTTTCCGAGTGGTGATATTCACTTGCTGTAGGAAGGCCGTTTGTTTCCATTGAAAGCATGTTTTCCAAACACCGACTCAATTCATCGACGATGGTAATCGTGCCTCGCTGAGCGGAGCGGGAAAGTGGATTCAAATCGATGACAATCACTGTTTTTCCCATGGCTACGAGCGCCTCACACCGATCTCCATCTTCAAGCGGGACGAGGAGCACGTCGGATGCGAGGATTCCTCTCGATTCGCACTTTGCTCGCGGCCCCTTCAATCCAGGAATTGATGCATCGGGGTGTGAACCGAGGATGTCGACATCGAGTCCAAGACGTTGCTTTCGTTCGTTTAAGTCTGAAAGTAATGCATCCATCCGTTCAGGGGTTCTGTAGAAGATGTTCACCTCAATCGGACATTTGATTTGGTCCGCAAGTAGGAGGATTTCATCTCCTGCTAACGCAACGACGTTTCCGTTTACCGATAAAACCGGATGTTGCGCATTTTTCAATGTATGGAGAGCCACTTGCGTTGCAAAATGCGCACTGGGGATTGTTCGTTCTCCGAGGAGATAATCGTACGCTTCTCCGCGGCCGTGGGCAATCATGGCTGAATCTGCCAACATACCTTTTTTGGCCGCAGTTTCGAGACGATGACGCATCAACAACGAACGATATCGCGGATGGGATGGGTCTGCAGCATGTTCCACTCAGTCACCTCATTGTTCGATGAGCATGCTCACGTCCAGCGGCACCGTTCCTCTGTTGATTGCACTTGTTGACAAGACGTCAACACCGCATTCGCGCCATTCTTCCAAATCGTCGAAAACGATGTTTCCACTCGCTTCGAGAACAACAACGTCCCGAAGACCCATTTCAGTAAGTTCGACCCCCATCCCTTTGCTTCGCTCAGGGCCATAGTTGTCCAACATCAACACCAGTTGTGGAAGCGCTTCATTCTCTTGTCGCTGCTTCCATGTCGTAGCTGCAACGATGGCATCCTTCTCGTTGGTGACCTCCAGTTCCATGAATGCACCGCATTCGCTGATGTCGATTGATGAAAGAAGAGCCATGATGGCTTGCATACCGCTTTGACCTGAAACAGCAAGATCGTTCTCTTTGATCATGGTCGCATCGTCTTTGTTGAGCCGGTGGGTCAAACCTCCACCAAGATGGACTGCCCATTTATCGAGCATCCCCCATACTGTTTTGCGAGTGGCTGCAACTTGTCTTGGGGCGATGGTTGCCCAATGCGCAGCGTTTGTTGCGATTCCTGATAATTGACCTAAAAGGTTGAGAATCGAGCGTTCCACTCGCAAAATCGATTCGGAATCGCCGCTGACCTCTGCGATGACATCACCCTTGCTGATTCTTCGACCGTCGCCAGCCTTCCATGATGCTGAAACACTTGGTGCCCAAATTTGCAGCATGTAATCAACAGCAGCAGCACCTGCAATTGTCCCGTCTTCTCTTGCGATGATGTGTGCCGTAACTTTGTCTCCAAAACCCATCACGGGTCCATCGATACCGTCATCACCGACAATCGCAGTTACCCAACGATCCATGCTGGACGTGAGCAGGCGACTCGCCCCTTCTTCCGCAGTCCACAAAAGGTGGCCACGGTCGTGCGGTAGCAAAGTGCGTTCGCCCATGCATAGCGCATGGCCCATGATGACTTCAAGCAAACTGTTCCCACACAGGATTGATGAGGGGAACGATTTAGCCCAATTATGGCCAGGGTCCTTGTTGTTGGTGCTGGTCTTTCCGGTTTGTCTGTAGCAATGGAGGCTTCAGTGCGGGGGCATCACGTTGTTGTTCTCGAGAAACGAATCTCGATTGGAGGTCGCGCATCAAGTGAATCGAGGGACGGATTTCCAATCGGGTATGGTCCACATTTTTTATTGAAAAAGGGGCCTTTGCACAGTCTTGTCAACAAGGTGAGTAAAGTCAAACCATCGACCTTACCGCTGCGGCCACATCGTCTTGAGATTCTTGGTCGTGGAATGATGCAACCACGAAGACCGATGAAGGATGCTGTTCAATATCGAAGGGCTGCGAAAGCGCACGATTTCACGCACCCATCCGTTCAAGTGAGCAATCGGTTCGCTTCATGGGGTCTGAATGATGCAGCTCGCAGTCGTGCTTTACTTGACAACAACCTCATGGTCTTGAAAGAGGGTTGGTCCGGACTCATTGGTCGGCTAGCGGTCACACTCGACGAAGTTGGTATTCCCATTGAAACCGATGCGAAGGTTGTCGAGATTGAGAAGCATAGGGCACACCTTGCCGATGGTCGCCAAGTCGAGGCGGACGTCATCGTTCTTGCTTGCGGTTATGGGCAAGCAAAGAAACTCGTACCAGAGCTGCCAAACGTCTCTTTTGTTACTGCATCAACAGTTGATGCAGCATTGGACGCTACGTCTCTTGGTGAAAGACACGGCATTCTCGATATGGAAGAATCAATGGCGATCTTCGATTTGAAGCAAATACATCCTGGAATTGCTCCTGCTGGAGCACTTTTATCTGCCATCCATTTCGGAGAAGGCAAAGGAGAAGATCGCCTTTTCCAACTTCAGAAATTCATGGATGTTCGAGCACCAGGATGGAAGTCGCACATTCTTCATGAACGTCAGCAAAAGAACGTCAAAATTGCTCCCTCAAGCGATCGCATACCCTTCGGATTCGCTCGAAAGAACGGTGTTCTTCTCACAGGTGCTTGGGTTGAGAGCAATCATATTCTCTCTGATGGAGCAGTTGCAGCATCGCGTCTTGCTGCAGAACACATCAGCAAAATGCCACTTCAACAATGAAGAACCTCATCGAGGTACGAACACCATGCGCATCGTCACATGGAACGTCAACGGTCTTCGTGCAGCCATCCGCAAAGGTATCGACAATTGGTTCGCCGATGTTGATGCAGAAATTTGGATGCTTCAAGAAACGCGAGTACTCGAAGAACAACTCCCAAAGGGGTGGGAGTGGCCTGCTACTCACCAAGTGATTCTTCACCCAGCCGAAAAGAAAGGGTACTCGGGCGTTGCAACACTCTCAAGCGTGGATATGGTGGAAAAGACAAGAGGGATGGAAGGTAAACTCGATCCTACGGATTCAGAAGGTCGAGTGTTGGTGACAAAGCACGGCAATTTGACATGCATCAACACCTATCTTCCAAGCGGCTCAAACAAAGAAGAGCGTCAGTTGTTCAAAGAGCAGTGGATGGATGAGTGGAGAACGTGGCTTCGTCCATATTTGGAGAGTGAGCATCCGGTTCTTGTTGTTGGTGACCTCAACATCGCACATACAGAAGACGACATCTGGAATCCAAAAGGAAACGCCAAATCGAGCGGTTTTCTTCCTCAAGAGCGTCAATGGTTCACCGAATTGCTCGCAGACGGGTGGCATGACCTGTTTCGCGAACATGTCGGTGAGGGCGTGAAGTTGTATTCATGGTGGTCCAATCGCGGTCAAGCACGAGCGAAAGACCGTGGATGGCGCATCGATTACATGCTTGCTAATGAAGCACTCATGCCGTTTGTGCAATCAATTCGCATCGACCGGCAGGGTGGCATAGACATTTCAGATCACGCACCGGTTCTTCTCGATTTGAACAGCGATGTTACATCTTGAATCCTTCAACGACATACATGCATCCAGATACAACAATCCCTATGGTTATCATCGTACCAATGTGAGATTTTTTCCATTTGTAGAGCCAGCGTTTTCCGAGATGCACCCCGAGAATTGCAGAGCCCACGGAACCCATGACTAGTGGCAGGTATTCCATCAATTCATTTCCCTCTGAAAGCAGATAAATCGGAAGGCGCGTGAGATCGACCACCAAAGCTAGAATTGCGGCTGTTGCTGCATAGGCGGTCTTGTTTGACAGGCGACGTTGAAGGAACATTGCACGTAATGCACCTTGATGGCCCGTCAGTCCGCCCATAAATCCTGAACCAAAACCTCCCCAGCGGTCCTCAGCCTCAGGCAACCGAAAAGCTGTCCAGCGTTCTGAAATCGATAAAATTGGAAGGACAATTAATGCCGCACCAACAACGATCAGTAACGGTTTTGCATCAATGCTGGTGCTTAGAGCGGCTCCAATTATTGCGCCTAGAATCATTGCCCACCCATAACGCTTGACTGCAGAAACATCAACCTCGTTCTTGAGCAACACCAACTTCCAACCGTTGTGTGCTGCATGGACAACGGCCACTGCGGCAATGGCGAGATGTGGATCCAACCAGAGGAGCATGATCGGGGTGAGCATCGTTGCTAGGCCAAATCCGGCAGGTACGGTAAGTGCTGCTGCAAGAAACGTAACCAACATTCCGAGAGCGAGGGTCACCGCATCCATGAACAAACCACCCGCTTCTAAATCATCAATCTAACCGCTTTGATTCAGGAAAACATTGGGTTGCATCTCCAGTCAATGTTTACAGAATCCAATCCAAAGAACCCTTTCCTTGCAGGTTGAACCTTGATATGCTGAACCTTGATGAGCCAACATGGTTGAGACGAAGGATTTCATCCTTCCTAGCGTCCTGATTGTGGTTGGCTTTGTTGCATTTATGGCAACCGGTTCGGATGTGATCTTTCTTGATGAGGTCCTTCCCTATGTGTTTTCGGCCCCGTTCTTTATCTCCGGCTGCTTAATTCTTGCAATCAGGCTTGGGGCAGTACAGTCCTCTTCCTTAAGTTTGAGCAAGGGTTTGATGTCAACAGAGCAATATTTGGAATACAAAGAAGCGGAAAAAGCACAAACGCAGCAAGGAATTGGTCTGACCATTATGTTGGTATCGGTGATTGCCGCTGGAGCCGTGTTTGCAATCGGTGCCGTAACGTTGCTCTTTTTAGCCGCATTCAGTGCTTTTTCTAGCGACAGCGATGGCATTGAAAGCGTGTTCTATTTCTTTTGGAATCTCTTGAAAATATGCTTTTGGACGTATGTGGGAAGCCATGTCCTAATCGCTCGACCATGGCAATATTTGGATCAGGCTGATGGCGAAAAAACCGAGGAAAAGCGCTTGGTTGAATGCCCTGGATGTTCCGCCTCCATTCGGGTTCCTGCGACCTACAAAGGCCGGGCAAAATGTCCTTCTTGCGGCGAGGAGTTCAAACCCTGATCACTTCGGCCCAATCATTTCTTCTGGCCGAACCCAAGCATCGAATTGTTCGTTGGTCAGCAATCCAAGCCCAACGGCGCTTTCCCGCAATGTGAGTCCGTTTTCATGTGCATTCTTTGCAATCTTTGCAGCTTTGTCGTATCCGATGTGATTGTTCAGTGCAGTCACAAGCATGAGTGAATTGTCAAGGTGCTTCTGAATGTTCTCTCTGTTCGCTTCCAATCCATCGATACAACGTTCACCAAAAGCGATGCACGCATCGCTAAGGAGTTGAATGCTGTGCAAGACGTTGTGAATCATCATCGGCTTGTACACGTTCAATTCGAAGTTGCCCTGACTTCCACCGATGGTGACGGCAGTATGGTTGCCCATCACTTGACAACAGACCATAGTGAGCGCTTCGGGTTGCGTTGGATTGACCTTACCCGGCATGATTGAACTTCCTGGCTCGTTCGCNGGGAGNGACAATTCTCCAATTCCACAGCGCGGCCCTGAACCAAGCCAACGCATGTCGTTTGCNATTTTCATCAAGCTTGCAGCGAGGGTGTTGAGCGCNCCGCTNGCAGCAACAATGGCATCATGTGCAGCGAGTTGTGCAAATTTATTCTCTGCACTTACGAAGGGAAGTTGGGTTCGCTTTGCAATTTCTTTCGCAACCCGTTCGGCAAAATCAGGGTGTGAGTTCAGTCCTGTGCCAACCGCGGTTCCGCCAAGAGCGAGTTCGAACAAGTCTTTCTGAGCAAATTCAATTCGACGAATATCCGCTTCAAGCATGTGGACGTATCCACTGAATTCTTGACCGAGCGTCAAAGGCGTTGCATCCATCAAGTGCGTGCGACCGATTTTGACGATGTCGTTGAATTGTTTTTGTTTGAATCGTAGCTTTTCTTTCAGGCTGCGAACCGATTTTAGAAGACTGTGCTCGATTTCTTCGGCTGCTGCGATATGCATCGCTGTTGGAAACGTATCGTTGGAAGATTGCCCTTTGTTGACATGATCGTTTGGATGAACAGGCGATTTACTTCCAAGAACTCCTCTTGCCATTTCAATTGCCCGATTGGCAATGACTTCGTTGGTGTTCATGTTGGTTTGTGTTCCCGAACCTGTTTGCCAGATACGGAGTGGAAAGTGAGCGTCCAAATCTCCATGCATGACTTCTTCACCAGCATCAACAATGTAATCGGCGATTTCTCGATCGAGAACGCCGAGATCACGATTGGTACGTGCCGCAGCAAGTTTTAGAATCCCGAAAGCACGGATTAACGGCCGAGGCATGACATCGTCACCAATGTCAAAATTCACCAATGAGCGAGCCGTTTGGCAACCGTAGTACTTGTCACTTGGAACCCTCATTTCGCCCATCGTGTCGGTTTCAATCCTGAATTCAGCATCCGATTGTGGAGAACGCGCCTTCGCTTCTCGATTCAATTGATGGTAGGTTCCTTTCACATCAAGACGGTTTCGAATGGCTTGAACAATCCAAGCACTCCGGCCGTTGTTCTTCCCTCCTCCAGTCCATCGGTCGAGTTCCTGGGCCACATCCTCGGGTATGCTGACTGAGACGATACGTCGGTCTCCAACGTTGTGTTTTGCCATGATTAATAACTCTCATCGGCCGTTATTAAACACATCCAAGTGTCTCTGTGATGAAGTCAAATCATAAACCTCCACCTTCTGGCAGATACATGGACAAACAAGACGACTTTTTACCGAATTTAACAACTGCATATGGGATGATTCTAGTTCTCTGGGGCCTGATCGTAACTACCGTTTCAGAGTCACAATCCATTTCATCCTTTGCTCCCGCATTTCTTGGCCTCCCTCTGCTGGTGTCTGGAGAAATGTCAAAATCTCCTGAAGCCAATCGGAAATTATGGATGCATGTTGCTGCTACATTCGGTGTTTTGGGAGCACTTGGAGGAACTCGATTTTTCATGGTAATGGGGGACGGTCTCAATTACGCATCGTCCTCAATGCTGATGATGTTTGTTACCGGTAGCGCTTACACGGTGGTCTGCGTTCGCTCGTTCATAGCAGCCAGAAAAGCTTCTGAAGCCAGTGCAGTTGAATGATCAGAACTTGCGACGAACTTTTGCACTTGGCGCAGAGGTGTTGGTCACATCGAAGTCCTCTTCATCCTCAACGTTGACTGAAACATCAATTTGGACATCGCGAGGTGAACCCTGTTTTGCTTCCATTTTGTCGATGGTTTTCATCAACATTGCGAATTCCAATTCAAGATCTTCAAGAGCATCACTTAACTTCTCGATTTGACCAGCGAGGCGTTGTGCGATTTTGCGAGCCTTGGACAAGGTTCTCTCGTTACCCATGTTGGAAGCGTCTCATCAATCGATTATGAATCCATCGAATCCAAATCAACATCGTTTGGGCCGATTCCAATCGTGATTTCACCGTCCTTCCAAACCCCTCGATACATCAGCATGGTCTGAAATGGCGTTGCAACATCTCCGTCTGTTGTAACGGCAATAACGCCGCCTCGACCCCCGATTGGCTCAACAGCATCAAGAACGTCTCGACACGCACCATCAAGGCTCAAACCAGCCTCATACTTGATAGCAAGACGATGGGCTGCACAAGTTCGGATAAACGCTTCACCAACACCTGTGCACGATACAGCGATGTTGGTATCTGCCCATGTTCCGGCACCAATGATGGGTGTATCGCCAATGCGACCTTTTGGTTTACCAGTCATACCTCCCGTTGAGGTCGCAGCGGCTACGTTTCCGTTTCGATCGAGTGCGACCGCTCCGACAGTTCCCATCCCCTCAAGATCGTGATCTAGTACGGAATCGTCCTCATCGGTTGCACCTGGTCGGGCGCTTTTCTCTTTCCAAAGGTTCCATTGTTTTTGACGAAGTTTGGTAATCAGCCATGACGGTTCGACCGCCTCAACACCGTTCTGAATGGCAAATTTGTCAGCGGCTTCACTGTTGAGCATCACAGGCCAACCTTGTTTGAGAATGTTGTTTGCAGCTCGAATCGGATGACGTATTTGGCGTACATTGACCACTGAGCCCGCAGTGCCGTCTGCTCCGTTCATAATCGAAGCGTCCATCGTAACGGTCCCGTCCTCATCAAGTACCGAACCGATTCCTGCGTTGAACAACGGCTCATCTTCCATCAATTCAACCGCTTGAGTTACGGCTTCCAGTGCACTTATTGTTCCGGATTCGAGCGATGAGCCAATCGACTCAAGAACTTGTTTCATGCACTGGATTCGTTCAGGATCGAGGGCAGTCAAACCCCTCCATTCACCGTCGCCGCCAGCCCCACCATGAATGGCGAGAACCGTCATTTTGTTCACTCAACAACCGAGCATCGGATGATTTGTTGCGGTTGTGCTGGGCGATCACCAGGGAGTTTTTTGCAGCGTTCAATCGATTGTACAACATCCATACCTTCTGAAACCTGTCCAAAGACGGCGTGATTTCCATTCAACCATGGGGTTGCAACGGTTGTCAAGAAAAACTGGGAACCTCCTGTGTTAGGTCCAGCGTTGGCCATCGAAAGGACACCGGGTTTGTCGTGCTTTAGTCCAAGTGCAGAGGATTCACAAGGGATCTTCCAACCCGGTCCACCAGTACCTGCCCGTCGAGACATTGGGTCCTTGGAATGTGGGCATCCTCCTTGAATCATGAAGTCTTCAATCACACGGTGGAAGTGCAGCCCGTCGTAAAACCCGTCACTAACAAGTTTGACGAAATTCGCTACCGTATCTGGTGCGCTCCCGTGAAAAAGTTCGATGGTAATGTTCCCTGCTGATGTCTCCATGAGTACGTGCATGGGTGAACCATACGGATTCACTTCAAGAGCGTTTGCTTGCTGTATTCTTTAATTTCAATGGATATATTTTCATGGATTGAATGTATCAAAATTAAAACCACACCTTCATGAACAAATACGAAATGTTTTGCCCATGAGCAACCCACTTGATATTGAAATTGAAACCATTGAAGGAGAGAAAACGACGCTGCGACAACTTGGCGGTTCAACCTATCTCGTGGTCAATGTCGCAAGTGCTTGTGGATACACGAAGCAATACCAAGCAATGCAGGAACTGTACACGCAGAAACAGCAAGAAGGGCTGATTGTTGTTGGTTTTCCCTGCAACCAATTCGGTGGACAAGAGCCAGGAACCCATGAAGAAATTCTTTCGTTCTGCGAAAGCAAGTACGGCGTAACCTTCCCAATGATGGCAAAAATCGAAGTCAATGGACAAAATAGGCATCCTCTGTACGCTGAACTTTGCAAAACACCCGATCATGAGGGAAGAGAATCCATCAAATGGAATTTCAACAAATTTATTGTGCGGGAAGACGGTTCAGTTGAACGATTTTCCCATCGCACACTTCCGTCCGAACTTCCTCTTTAGTCTCGGATACGTGTTGCATGGACAACAACTCGCCCAAGGCTTCCGTGTACGGACACGTACCATGCGTTGCGATAGGTCCAGCCTGTTTCTGTCAACATCTTCTCGATCTCGTTCCAAGATTGGTGTTTGAGTTCAGGACGTAAATCCGATGGTAATGCGGTGTCCAAACAATCCTTACGCGGTTCAGTTGGAAGGATCAATACAAGCCCACTGCACGGTAGATTTGTAGTACTTTTGAGAACTGAATTGAGGAGTTTGTCCTGCCCCATTGATCCTTGTGAATTGCGTCCATAAGGGGGGTCGAGGACAATTCCAGAACATTTCGAAACGGCGTCGTTGTCGAGCGTAGCAGTTATTTCTGTTGCATCTCCTACAACAAATGGATTCTTGTTGGAACCAGCCCATTCAAGATTTCTCTGGGCCCCTTGAATCATTTCGTGATCAAGGTCCATTCCAATGGCATATCGTTGGCTTAACACCGCTTCGATTGTGAAACCACCGGTTCCGGTCATAGGATCCAGGCAACCGCCTCCTGAGCGTGGCCCGCATGCGAGATTTACAGCAAGCCGAGCAAGTCGAGGCTCTAGGCTTACCGGTTTGAAAAACGGCCGTTGACTCGCTCTTCGTTCAGTGCTTGAATCGGCTTTTGGTCCGTGATTCATCAACCAACCGTAGGTGACTGTTTGTGACCGACCATCGAAGAGAAGCCCGAAGGTGCGTTGAGGGTTTTCCAGATCGATGGGAGCCCCTGTTTTGCTCAGGAGTCCTCCGACCTTTCCTGCCAATGCTGTGCGTGAACAACCCGCAATCCCTTGTCCATGTTTCCAACTGTGAACAGCACACATAGTTCCATTATGTGGATGGCTGTTGAGGTGCTGCTTAATCTCCTCCAACAGCACGGATTCGTTGATCCACTCGGTGTTCACGCCGTCTTCGAAAATTGCTTCAATTCCTGCTGAAATCGAGAAATCTACTAGAGTGGAGGAAGTCGAAAGTTGAGCAAGTCGTGGAGAGCGAAGCATCTTGACGTTTCCTTCCGGGAAGAGAGCCTTCAACTCGGCTTGAGCGAGTGCAGGGTGCCATCCACGTAGAGACACGATGAACTCGCCCATGAAGTTCCTCAGTGGTACTTGTTCTTCACGGCACCGCATGCGAACTATCACATACTCTCGACATCAACGGACGGATATGGGCTGCAATCTACGGGACCTTGCAACAGCAGAAGACATCAATCTCGCTGATTTGAAGGGCATGCGCGTTGGCGTTGATGCATTTTTGACTGCGTTTCAATTTTTGACGACCATTCGCGACCGCTCACCAACAGGTGATGGAGGTCCGTTGAGAGATTCGAAAGGACGTGTTGTTGCTCATTTGATGGGAATTCTTACGCGAACTACAACCATGCTCTCTCTTGGAATTCAACCTGTGTTCATCTTTGATGGGCCCCCTCCTGAGTTGAAAGCAGACGAGCTTGAAGCTCGCCGTGCGCGACGACTTGAAGCGGAAGCTATCCACAAGCAAGCGCTTGAAGACGGTGACTATCAGACTGCCCAGAAGATGGCCCAACGTATTGTTCATTACAGTCCTGAAATGGTTGCAGATACAAAACAGATGCTGGACTTGCTGGGTGTGCGCTGGGTTGACGCCGCTGCAGAAGGGGAAGGCCAAGCGGCCGTTATGGCGCTTAATGGGCAACTCGATGTTGTTGCCACACAAGACTGGGATGCACTTCTTTACGGAAGTCCAATCCTTGTCCGGAACCTGATGAGCGATGGTAGCAAAAGGCACGGTCGAACGGTGCGCGCTCAGAAAATCGTTCTCTCTGAAATGCTGGCAGAGCACAATCTCTCTCGAGAACAACTGGTTGATTTGGCCATCATGATCGGAACGGATTTTCATCCCGGATTGAAAGGTATCGGCCCCAAAACGGGCATAAAACTCATCAAATCCTTGGGGACAATCGAAGCGATATGTGCGGAGAAGGGCAAGGATGTTCCAGATCGTTTGCAAGAGATTCGAGAGATCTTCTTGGATCACCCATCGAACAACGTCGAAGCAGAGGCATTGAAGCCAGGCCAGGTTGATGTTAAGGGGTTGATTCAGTTCCTTCAGGAGGAACGGGAGTTCAGTCAGCGACGTATTGACGAGGCATTGACAAAATTACGAAAAGCCAACCTCATCCGTGCAGGCGGGCAGACCTCATTGTTTTCGTTTTAGACCGTTAAGCTGGATCGAGTCCAGGGAGTATCTCAAGGTCGGTCGTCTTAACGTCTACACCCATTTTCGATAGACTCCTCGCCAAACCTTCCGCTTGATGGTTCGCAGTAAACCGTTGCAAGACTCGTTTTCGACCGGCCTCAGACCAAAGTATCTGCTTGTCCTCTTCACCCGCTTCTTCGATGGCTTGAACCCACTGCTGGAGTCCATCTTCGTCGCTTGGCCAAGGCAATCTCCGACCGTTCAAACCATCGGTAATCGTATGCGTGAAACCGCAATCATCGACCACGAGGGCCGGTGTGCCGACCATGATTGCTTCCATTGGTGTGAGCCCGAATCCTTCCGTTCGTGCTGTAGCAATCAATGCGTGTGCATTCCGCATGAGAGCAACAATCTCCGTTTCATCAATACGTGGCATGACAATCAATTCAGCACCGAATTGTTGTGCTTGGCGTTTCATTTCTTTTGTCTCTCCACCACCGATATGAACCAGAGGGAGTCCTGCTGCTGCTGCGACCTGTACCGCTTCCTTACTTCCTTTCATGAAACACGCTCGGCCGATGGTGAGCAGATAGGGGCCACTGGGTTTGTGACTGAGAGACGCCCAGACTTCTTGTTCTTGTTTCGTTTCTTCTACAGGCCATGCAGCGGGATCGATGGCTGGCCAAAGAACACCAACTTCTGCAGGACGCTGTTGCCCATCTCTAAATTTTGTATCGCCTGCAATCCATTCTGTACTCGTGGGCCATCCGTACGATGATGCAAGCATTCGAGAGCTGGTTGGGGTATTCGCTGCAACTGCTGATTTCGGGCGTCGCCACAATCGTTTGTGCCATCGTTGATCCCATCGGCGAAGATATGCGAGCGCGATTTTTTTCACGATTGGCGAGGTTCGCAAGCTACCGTCCATGTTTCGCTGCAGAACATCGTCGTAGATGCCTTTGTTTCGTTCGTGAATGTAGACGAACAGCGGCCGACCATCAGGAACAATGTCGAGAACTTCCAAGCCTCCGGTACCAAGAATGATGCAACACGCATCAGCGGCATCCAAAGCAGGTTGCAATTTTGTTCGTAATGCACGCCAAGCTTTGAGAGCGGAACGGCCTGAACGTGCCGTTATTTCTGCAACGGGGCCGCTCGGTTTTTGCCACGGAACGTCTGGAACGATCAGATCAATGTTGAGTTGCTGACAACGATCGCGCAGTAGTTGAGGCGCATTGAGCGTTGCAACAGTTATGTCCCATCGTTGTGCATGTTCGGGTAATGCCACCATCAAATCGCGCTGGGCTCCACCGAGCAATCCCATGTTTCTGTGCAGGATAACAAGACGGGGTTTGCTCATGTCTTCACCCTTTGATAGATGTTGAGTAAATCCTCGACGACGTTTGACCAGAGGTACGGTAAGGATGCCCTACGGCCGTTTTCTGACCATGTCGAAACCTGAGAATCATCGGCTGCAAGCAACGATTGAATGGCTTGAAGAAGATCGGATGAGCTTCCAGGCTGAACGGACAACCCTGCATCCGGTTCCGTTACCAACCGACCCAAATCGTTGACATCCGACATAACGGTTGGAGCCCCTGCATGCATTGCTTCAAGCAATACTGTAGGCAGACCTTCGAATCGAGACGGAATCAAAACACCTTTCGCATGCTCAAACAACCAACGCTTTTCCGAATCTTCGATGCGTCCCAATTTCGTGATGGACTCTGGATGGGTTGACGAAGCGATTCGATTGTCCAACCATTCGTTCAATTCACCGCTCCCTGCGATGGCGAGTTGCGCTTGCGGTTTGCCGTGTTGACAAAGTAAATCCCATGCGTCCATCAACACATCGAGCCCTTTTTGTTCGCTTAGCCGACCAACAAAAACCAAAATTGGGCACTCCTCAGTATCCGACAGAAGGAGGGAGGGTCGCTGAGCATTCTCAGAGACGGGTTCGAATCCATTTGGCAGAATGTCGATTGGTTTACGAACACCTCTGCCCTTCAAATGGTCTGCATAATACGGTGTTAGTGCAATACGGGCATCTGAGGAATGTAAGGTTCGTCGACCCTGAAGCGCCCAACGTATTCGTTTCAAGATTTTTCCAGAGATGCTGGTTTTGAGGTAATCGTTGTGGAATGTCGTTACAATAGGAATCTTCTCTTTGCGTGCACGCTTGAGCGAACGTCGAATGAGAATTGGGAGTGTATCGTGGAGGTGAACGATATCGAAGTCCATTTCTAAGTCTTTGATGGAGACCACTGGATCGATACCGCCGAGAACTCTTGTTGGTGGTAATCGGATGACCTTCACACCGTCGCGAATAAACCGCTTTTCTTCGTGCTCAGGAATGTCAGCACACCAAACCGTTGCTTTGTGTCCACGCGCAACCAATTGTCGAGCAATGTGTTCAACGTGCTGATTGCCCCCACCAACGTGCGGCCAATACCAGACATGAACAAGAAGAACGCTCAGAGGGTCATCGACATCT
>PBSP01000048.1 GCA_002726845.1 Methanobacteriota archaeon
AAAAAGATCGATGCTCGATTTTTGCGCACATTGAATGCGCATCAAGAACTCAAACGTCGTCAAGATGGATGTTTGCTAGCGTGGGCTGCCCGATCTGTCGATGGGCAACCACTATTTCTGGTACAAACACTGTACAAGTCCAGAACACACCTCAAACGAATATCGAAGTTTGTGGCAGAGAAGCTGGATTCAGAACATGGATCTCTTGAATCGTTCATGAGCGGTCCGCCACTTGTAGGAATTTTCGAAGTGGATGAAAAAAGATTTCTTGAACAGTTCAAACCACAAGAAAAAGAATGATGCTTCTCGTCGTATAATGGTAGTTATGCGACAATTCAACAAATAACAACACATCCGGGCAGATGAATTTAGGGAACGATAGTACGCAGTACGCTGGTTTGTTAGTAATTGAAAGATCCTGTGTGCAAATAAAATCGATTTCTCCTCCTCTAGGAGGGGGTAAAATGCTGATATTCAGAGATTTTTGGCCAAATAGTTCATACAATACCCCAGATAGGGTTACAACATGTCGGCTATCGAGGGTTTTTGTCTGAAGTGTAAGATGTACGGTCCGATTGTTGATGGCAAGAAAATCATCATGAGTAACGGCAGAACACGTTTTGCTGGAAGTTGCTCACAAGCGAACTGCAGTGGGAAAATTTCGAAGATTGTATCGTAGTATGAACACATTGCTACCGATGTGAATAAATACGCGTCTCTTCTGGGAAGAATACCTAGGGCTCGTGGTCTAGGGGTTATGACGTTGCCTTGACATGGCAAAGATCGAGAGTTCGATTCTCTCCGAGCCCACTATGATTTTTAATGACAGATAATATGAAATATAGATTAATTAATTGTTTTACAAAAAATCAATCCTCACTAATCAATTCGACGTCTTCCACAAATCTATCTTGCATCTTGGTTACGGGTTGATCATCATCATCGCCAAGGTCTGAGAAGTCTGTATTACCGCCGGTCCAGGTTTGTATTTCGTTTGTTTCATCAAAGGATTCCTCGATTAATTGGGAATTTGTAGATAAGGAATAAGCTGATGGATCGACTTCCCGTTGTTGAACGCGCTCTGATGGATCAGGTGGTTTTCGGTCTTCCATAGGCAATACTGAGTGGAAAAGACCACACTCTGGACACTTGAAAGTTCCTTTGGGTTCCAAAGCTCCACATGTAGGGCAACGCACTGCTGAAAGAAGTGCAAACAAAGGGTCACTGGTCACATTCAGTCCTCTGGAATAAACATTTCATCCTGGTAACCGACAATTTCGTCTCCTGTTTCTTCTTCTTCGATTGTAACGGTTTCCTCTTCATCGTCAAATTCTATGATGGTGCCATAGTATTCCTCTCCATCGATGTCAAGTCCTACAAATGATCCAATATCGAGTTCTTCTTCTCCTTCTTCTTCGGCCTCTTCCTCTTCATGAGTTTCTTCTTGCGAATCTTCTTCAACGTCCTCTTCAGATTCTTCTTCCTCAGGTTCCGTTATATCATCACCAACAACATCTTCCTTGACATTGTCGATTTGTTCTTTTATTTCGGCTCTCTCATCGTCAACATCTTTCATCGCTTTGACTTTAGCACGCCATCCTGGTGCTCGGATTAAGTGAGTGTAAAGGCTCCAAACCAAGCCAGCCCCTGCAAGTACCATGAGAACTATAGCATCCCAGTAAAATCCTCCAGGCATTGACGATGCCTTCCCTGCTAACGGGGTAAGTGAGTTTTTACAATCTCCTTGTTGAATTTCTGGATCGCACGGATATGCTTGCCCTTCTGCCACGATTCTACCATCACTCATTTGCCACTCGGTTAGATCGGAACCCTCACGAATTTCTAGTTCAATCATGCCCCCTGTGCCGTCGACAATAGGGAAGATTGCATTGACCAACAGTCCTATGATTAAGAATGCAAATGATGCATGAATTAGCGGCCAGATTGTGTCGTGCCATTTCTTTGACATAAATCTAGACTGCCACTTGGTTGGGAAGGTTTTAACCGTCTCTGCTTCTTCATCTTCGATGGTAGCGATTTCATCCTCATGGTTCTCGATTGCTGTTACAAACTCAACCATGTCGATGTTTCCATCACCATCGGCGTCGAGTGATGACATCAAATCATCTGCCTCTCTTTCACTAAGGCCCTTCGTAAGCATTGAGTCTAATTTTGAGATGAGTTCATCCTTCGAAACCATACGGTTTCCATCATCGTCCAAGTCGCCAAATGCACTGGCCAATGAGATGTCTTCACTGTCAATGAAATCAAGAAGCTGTTCAATAATTTCGCTGCTGGTTCGACCTTTTCCTGATAAAGATTCTTTCGCAGACACCGGACGATCTGATTCTATTCCAAGATCAAGTTTCTCAATGGAGTGAATGAGTTCCATTGGATCGATATTTCCGTTTTCATCCTCATCCAGAACACCCAACATTTCGAAGACCTTTGTTGGTGGTAAAAGATCGCCAAGGATGGATTCAATGCCACTTTGCAACTCCGGACCGCTTATTTGACCATCAAGGTTGGTATCCATGGATTCGAAGACCTCACGAATCGTCAATCCTTTCTCAGCAATGGCTTCAGCAAGTGCTAGGAACAGCGCATCAGGAGTAGGTTCTTCGGGTTCAGTGTCTTCATTAATGTCATCTGATTTTTCTTCAGATTCCTCGGGCTCTTCTTCAGATTCCTCGGGTTCATCTTCAGATTCTTCGGGTTCGTCTTCAGATTCTTCGGGTTCGTCTTCAGATTCTTCTTCGGATTCTTCTTCGGATTCTTCTTCAGATTCCTCAGATTCTTCCACAAGCGACTCTTCATCCCCAGATACTGCTTCTTCCATCTCCACATCAGAAGAATCATCCACAGGCTCATCGGACTTGTTTTGTTCGACCCATGCGTCGGCTGCAGATTGCAACTCTTCCTTTTTCAGATATGCATTGCCATCAGCATTGTAATCTTGAGCAAATACAAGGAAGGCATCTTTATCAGATTCGTTGATACCACTCGATTCCATTACTTTGGAGAGAACGTTTTCATTGTAATCCAGGCTGCTTTCTTCTTCGGATTCTTCTTTTGCGTTTGGTTCTGTTTCTTCAACCAGATCTTCGCCACCAATGATGGATTGAAGCTCCTGCAAATCGATTAAACTGTCACCATCCTCGTCAATCGCTTCGACCAGTCGTTCCACTTGCGATGGAGGGAGGTCAGCTAGATTCAATGAAAGGAGACCTTCCTTGAGTTCACTTGAGTCGATCATGTTGTCATTGTTGGTGTCAAATCGACCGAACAAGGATTTGACATCCATCTTGTTGTTTGCCATCCACGTTCGAAGAATATCAATAACATCATCAGCAACAAAAACGACGCCACAATCGGGACACTTGGTTGAATCGAGTGGAACGAGTGCTTTGCATGCCGCACATTCGCCAAGTGCTTCATCAGATACACCCGAGAAGGATATGCCGCACTCGGGACAAGCATCAGAATCAATAGGTACGATAGCCCGACACGAACCACACTCTGCCATCATAAGTTCATTGTTTTCATCAGACATGTTTTGTCCCTGATGTTCACCAATACATGAGTGAATATAATGATTGATGGTCATTTGCACGATGAAACCTATTTATCTTCGTCTGCAAGGAGGTTCAGAGGGAGTCGCGTGGTTGGTAGGATTTATTCAATACACGCCGAAAATACGGATGCGTTTGTTCAAAAATTCGATTCATTAGAATCCCCCTCGGAGAAGAGTCAGATTTTCCTGTCAAGATATCCACAATCTCGGTTGATTGATTTATTGGATATATCAGAAATTCAGTGCTATTGGTTAACAAACAACCAGGGCAAAGGGGCTATGGAACCAAGCCTCGAAAAACTGAATCATTTCATTGATNCAACGATAGAGTCTGGGGAGGGAACCATCTTTATCGAAGGAATCGAGTGGTTAACNTCGCTCCATGGNTTTGATTCNGTNCACTCCATGATCCGTTTGTTATCTGAAAAAATNTCAATGAGCCAATGGTGCGTGTATTTGTCCATCTCACCGACNAGTTTCGATATACGTGAATGTTCAAGAATCTACCGTGAGGCTCCTTTATTTGAGCCAAATCAACATACCTNNATTNGCANAGAACAGCAATNTGTGGCAGATGATAACCCAATTGTGGTAGAACATTCAGCGAATTTGGAGATGGATTTGAACGATGATGGAACTCCCAAACTTGTGATGTTAACGCGATTACCAAAAAAAGGATTTACGAAACAGATTCTTCAAAGAAGAATATTGCAGTGGAGGCGCATGGGTTTAGATACTTCAGATATTGAATCCTCGCTTTACTCAGAAGATATCGATGGAATATATTCCGATTATACTGCTATGGAAGAAAAGATCCGTCGAGCTACAGAACTTGAACGCTACATCATTGAACATGTGAACGATTCGCAGGAACGAACCATTGCTTTTTTCCGAATTCGACAATTAACTGGATTGGATGAACTAGAAAAACAATATTTCTCACAGTGATTTTTTCAGTGGATGGGCAAGCGTTGATTGAATTACTGACAACCATTTTGACGACGTTAATTCTCTAGAGATGTTAATGAGTTCTCGACTGGTGCTTCTGTCACAGATTTCGGGATTCACAATACTGTTCATACACCGCACGAAAGCCGTTACACATGTTGAAGATTGGAGTTCTTTTGCTTGCAGTGCTCGATGGGCAACAAACGCTTCACAAGCAATGACCTCTGAACAACGTTGAATGGCTTCATACAAGTTCCAGCTAGCTGTGGCACCCATGCTAACATGATCTTCTTGTCCAGCGGATGTTGTGGTTGAAAATGCAGTTCTCGGGGAAGCATGACCATGCAATTCGCCCAAAGCCGCTGCTGCTGAATATTGTACGATCATCAATCCGGATTCCAAACCCGGATTGGAGGCGAGAAACGGCTGTATCGCCAAACGACTCGGGTCGAGCATTTGATCTATTCTTCGCTCACTAATGGACGACAATTCAAACAATCCAAGACTCATGGAATCTGCTACTAGAGCGAGGACTTCACCATGAAAATTCCCTTGTGACATGACTTCATGTGAGCCAGGTCGTTCAACATCTGGGAAAATGAGTGGATTATCAGTCGACGAATTAAGTTCGACATCAACGGTCTGAATTAACTTCATGAGCGATTCGTTTACAGGCCCGTGTACTTGAGGTATGCATCGGAAGGAGTATGGGTCTTGGACACGTTTTGAATTGCTCGAATTTGAGACAATCTGAGAATCGATTAGGATTTGGCATATTCGTTGCGCCACAAAAATTTGGCCAGGATGTGGGCGAATTTCGTGAATCCGTTGATCGAAGGGCGTTAATGAAGAATCTGTCGCATCAATTGACATCGCTGCAACAATATCCGAATAGGTCGTCAGCAATCGCAGCTGTTCTACGGATATTGCAAGCATTCCCGTAATAAGACTGGTGCCATTGATCAGCGAGAGTCCATCCTTTGCCTTCAACGTTAGTGGTGCCATGTCGCATTGACGAATGGCATCCATTGCGGATAGGATTTCACCATTGTACTCGACATCACCCTCTCCTACCAATGCACAGGCGAGGTGAGAAAGCGGTGCAAGATCACCACTTGCGCCTAAACTTCCGATACGTGGAATCAATGGATGAATGGAATTGTTAATGAAATCAAGGAGTTGATTCACGACGTCGGGGTGACATCCAGAGTGGCCTTTGACAAGTGAATTGAGACGAACACACATCATTGCACGGACAATTTCCGTAGGCAGATTTGGGCCCAAGCCAGTTGCATGAGAACGGATTAAGTTGATTTGCAATTGTTCGACATCATCCTGGCTCACTTTGGTATTAACAAGAGAGCCAAATCCTGTATTAATTCCATAAACGGTTTCGTTCCCCCCGACAATCCGATCAACAACATCTCGAGCAAGTTGAACCTTCATCATCGATTGTTGTGCAATTTCAACCGATGCTAATCCAAATGCGACGTCGTATACGTCACGAGATGTTAGCGTAAGACCATCCAATGTAACGATACGGTTCATCATTTCAATCTCCCTCAAATAGAGAATCGAGCACAGATTCATTCACAATGTTTGGAACAGTGACAATCAACTTCTCATTAATTTCCATTGCATGCTTGATTGATGTTATTGCTCCGTCATTTCGAGCCCAAGCTCTACGTGCAACTCCGTTTGTAACATCCCAATGCAGCATGGACTGCAGTTTGCGTTGTGATGCATCAGAACCATCAATCACCATTCCAAATCCGCCATTGAAGACCTCTCCCCAACCAACACCTCCTCCGTTATGAAGGCTGACCCACGTTGCACCACGAATTGCATCACCTACAAAATTCTGAACTGACATATCTGCGGTCCATTTAGATCCGTCGTTGATGTTGGCTGTTTCTCGATAGGGCGAATCTGTACCGCTGACATCATGATGATCTCTACCAAGTATTATTGGTGCTGAAATGCGTCCATCACCAATTGCTTTGTTCATGGCCGATGCAATACGTGATCGCCCTTGCTCATCTGCATACAAAATTCGAGCTTTTGAACCAACGACCATATCATGTTCATCCGCTTCTCGAATCCATCGTAAATTATCTTTAATCTGTTGGCGTACATCCTCATCATCGATTTCTTCCAGCATCTGTACAAGTACATTTTCTGCAATCTTGTCAGTCTCTTGAAGATCTGATTCACTACCAGAAGAACATACCCAGCGAAATGGGCCAAATCCTCTATCAAAGCACAAAGGACCCATGATGTCCTCGACATAGGATGGGTACTTGTAGGAACCATCATCATTGAAGATTTCAGCACCTGCACGGCCAGACTCCAGAAGAAATGCATTCCCATAATCCCAGAAAAACATACCACGTTCAACCAACAGATTCACTGCTTTAACGTGTCTTCGCAATGATTCCTGCACCAATTTTTTGAATTCGAGAGGACGCTCATGCATCATGGATTGAGATTCTTTGAAACTCATACCCGCAGGGAAGTATCCACCTTGAAACGGATTGTGTAACGAGGTTTGATCGCTTCCCAAGTGTACGAACACTTCTCGTTCTACGATACGCTCCCACAAGTCAACAATATTTCCCACATAGCCAATGGATTTCCCTTGGCCTGCTTCCGATGCTGCAATCATGAGGTCTATGGCTTCATTAACATCCTTTGTGAGTACATCCACCCACCCTTGCTGGTGACGTTTTTCAGCGGCTGTCGGATTGGATTCTGCAACAATACAAGCCGCCCCAGCTATAACAGCAGCCTTTGCCTGAGCACCCGACATTCCCCCCAAACCGGATGTAACAAACCGCATTCCACTCAAATCACTATCAGAAGCAACACCAAATTTCATGCGGGCTGCATTCATCAGAGTAATCGTCGTTCCATGAACGATACCTTGTGGGCCGATATACATGTAAGATCCTGCTGTCATCTGACCGTATTGTGTGACACCCATAGCATTCAAACGTTCATAATCAATTGGTGTGGAATAATTAGGAATCATCATGCCATTTGTTACCACTACACGAGGGGCCTCAGGATGCGATGGAAACAATCCTAGTGGGTGACCCGAATACACAACCAGTGTCTGGTCATCGGTCATTTCAGAAAGATACTTCATCACAAGTCGATATTGTGCCCAATTCTGAAAAACCGAACCATTGCCGCCGTAAGTAATCAGTTCATGTGGAAATTGCGCAACGTTTGGATCAAGATTGTTGTCAATCATCAGCATGATTCCTGCTGCTTGAGTGGATTTTGAGGGATATTCATGAATTGGTTTCGCTTTGATTTGTTCAGGTGGGCGGAAGCGGTACATGTATATGCGGCCAAATTGTCTTAGTTCAGCCAGAAATTCTTTGCTCAAGACATCATGATGTTTTGACTCAAAGTAACGTAGTGCATTTTGCAAAGCCAACCGTTCTTGTTTTTGAGAAAGGACTTGTTTTCGTACAGGAGCGTGGTCAAGACTTGCATCGAAGTCTGGATGTTCCGGTAAATCGTCGGGTAAACCAAGGATTGACTCATCAAACATGTGGCTCCCCTATTGATACCCAGAAAACCGAAGGACTTGAGGGTTATTCATGAGTCGTTAAGCGACGGGTTGAAGAATGTAATATGCTTCGAGAGTATCATGTCCAAAGGCGACGAAGTCGATGCGATTCTCCTCAGTGTAGAGAAGGACCAATCAAATTCCTTCAATGCAGTACTTGGAGCAACGATTGCAGTATGCATTGTTTTCTTATTTATCTCAGCTTACTTCGGTGAGTATATTTCATCAAATGTTGCTGAGAGCGATGCAACAGAAAGTTCCTATGTCAAATTAGAAGATCGGTATATGCAGGATTATGTTACCGATGGCGAATTTGGATATGTCATTGATGAAGGCCCATACAGTCTACTGGAAACAGACAACGAGTACGGTTCAACACACTATTTTGTTGAATATGAACTTCCTGAATCTGAAGGGGGTGCAGCAACCGACCCGAATGATGTACCTCGGATCAGTCTTGCAGTTTGGTTGCCGAGTGCGGTCACTGAAGGTATAAAGGTCCCAGTCATTGCGGAAAGCGGTCCATATTTCCAAGAACCGTCCGTTCAGACAGACAGTATTGAAGTACCGGGTTCTTGGTTGGGTACAATGATTATTGAACAAATTTTACCGCATGGATACGCATTTGCACAAATATCCGTTACAGGGACTGGGCAATCCAATCATTGCATGGACTTGATGGGTACAGCAGAACAATTAGGGAACGATGCTGCTGTGCGATGGCTTGCAGAGCAAAACTGGAGCAATGGAAACGTGGGATTAATTGGAAAATCCTACGACGGTTCGACACCATGGCAGGCTGCAATGTTTGGCAGTGAACACGATTATCTCAAAACCATCGTTCCCATTTCAGGTTTGATTGGTGTGAAAGAGTTGATGTGGAGAAATGGTAGTGCAGAAGCGCGGGCACCGTTCATGCACAACGGTGTTTACGGTTCCTACGGACTCGACGGAGATGAAGAGGATCACCAAAACATGTGTCCTGATTACGTTATTGGACCCGGTACCGGAGTATCTGCCTACCTCTTGGGTTCCGAGATATTTGGGGATTATTGGGCCGAACGATACTTCTTGGATCGCGTAATTGACAATTACCAAGGCTCTGTTTATCTCATTCAAGGTATGCATGATTGGAATGTCGACCCACACATGGCGGTACCCACCATTAACATGCTCAAAGACGCTGGTATTGAGGCGAAAGGCTTGTTCGGTCAATGGGACCATGATTACCCTGATCGTCCTCAACAACTCTACGATCGTAGCGATCTTGGAGGTCGAGGTGGAGAAGCATTTCCAGAAATGATACGATTCGATTGGATGCAAGATTTGTACG
>PBSP01000049.1 GCA_002726845.1 Methanobacteriota archaeon
CGTTCAAAGTTCCAGAATTAACAACCCATACCTGCGGTCGCATTCACGGGTTTCTTGGGCGCGTTGTGGCTCCACTTATTGAACGACGTCGACAACTGAAACAACAAATCCTTGTCAAAGGTGATGCTGCTGATCTCCAGCAAAACGCTCTCAAATGGTTGCTTGTAACGTGTTTCGGTTACACCGGTTATCGCAACGCTCGCTTTGGTCGAATCGAAGCACATGAAGCAATCTGTGCTTGGGCGCGTGAGCTTCTTTTACAGACAATTCAACATGCACAGGAGCGAGGTTGGGAAGTATTGCATGCCATTGTTGATTCAATTTGGATCCGTGATACGGAGGGCCGTTCGTTGGAAGAGCAGCACAAATCCGCCATGGAATTGGCTCAACACGTTCACAATGCAACAGGAATTCCGCTTGAATACGAAGCAACGTATCGATGCATTGCTTTCCTCCCCAGTCGGATGCACACAGGTGGATCCTTGACCAAATACTGGGCTTACAACGATAAGGAGTTGAAAGTCCGAGGACTTGAATTACGTCAACACTCCACATGTCCATGGATTGTTCAACTTCAGAAACGTGCTTTGGAAGTACTTGTTCAATCGGATGATTTGGTCGATGGGATACCAAGCTCTCGCGTCCAGTCGCGTGTTCAACGCCTGCTTATCGAAGAAGTGCATCGATTGGAACAGCACCAAGTGCCCCCTAGAGAGTTGCTGATTACGCAACGTCTTTCACGTAAGCCAACACCCAATTCTTCACGAACGGTGGCCATGTTGGCCTACCAACGTTCTGAAGCACTCGGATACCCCCTTGAATTAGCGTCAAAAGTTCGGTTTATTATTTGCTCAAATCATTGGAGCAATCCATTGGAACGTGTCATTCTTGCACAGGAATGTGAACATGAACAGCGTCCAATTCGGAGGATTGACATCGATCACTATCGCCGTCTTGCGATTCGGGCAATATGGGCTGTGCTTGGACCCTTCGGATGGTTGGAGGAAGATCTTCTTCAGAAGAACGTGACACGTTTGGATCAATGGTTGTAAACGCGTCCAATTTTCGCTGTTGATTTTCCGTATGATGGGGATTGAAGTCCAAGAGATAGTGCTCGTTTTCCCCAGCCAATCGAAGCAATGCGTGTTTCTTGTCGTCCCAGAATGCTCGGAAATGTTTGTTGAGATACGGTCGCATTGTGCACTTGAGTTGCTGATGCAATGGAGAGATTGTCTTCCCATCAAGAAGAACAACTGAACAATGTTTGGAGAGTTTCTGTAACGCAGCCAGACAGTGGCGTAAAATCGAACGGGCTTCAAATTGCTTAATTTGTTGATCGAGGAACATCGCTAACAGACCATCGATGACAATTAGAGGTGCTTTGGTCAAAGACACCTCGTGGCGAACTCTCAGAATAAGTTGGTGCAGCTGGTGCAGCGTGAATCCGCGCCCGATATACAGACGACGTAGGACCTCCTCAGGGTTGCAATTGAGCGATTGAATAGGAGGAAAGAATTGGCTCGGATCAAAACGATGTCCGCCGTCAATCCAATGTACGCAATCGCCTTGGGAAAGGACCATTGCGGTCCAATGTTGAACGATGCTTCGAACGTCTTTTCCAAAGGAACCAGGTCCTTCAAGCAAGGTAATACCCGTTGAAGGAACTTGCAGGTCTTCAGTCGTTCGTCGAACAGGAAGCATTGTCTCACCGAGTATTGTTAATCGTCGAAATCAAACCTCAGTGTTTTTGCACAGGGTGATGGAAAAGTGAAGGATGAATTTCAAACACTACCGCCTTGTGTAGGTAGATGTGCGAAAGGAGCGAATCCTCATTCATTGCGATTTGGATGCTTTTTTTGCATCGGTTGAAATTCTGCATCATGGATTTTCAGAAGATGAACCGTTGATTATAGGATCCGATCCCCAGCAAGGTCGAGGTCGTGGAATTGTATCCACTTGCAACTATGCTGCACGTGAATACGGTGTTCGTTCAGCAATGCCCATCTCGGAGGCTTGGCGCCGTTGTCCTGGACAACCCTTCGGGCCTGCACGATACATTCGAGGGACACGATCGTTGTATTCGATGGCATCTCGTCGCGTGATGAAGATTTTGCGCAGCAACTCCGATAAGTTTGAACAGGCCAGTATTGATGAAGCGTATTTGGACGTCACCGAAACCGTTGATGGTGAATGGGACGAGGCGATGGCGCTTGCACGAAGACTGCAACGATTGATACATGAGAACGTGGGGCTAACTGCATCCTTTGGAATCGGGCCGACACGAATCATCGCCAAAATGTCATCCGAGGTGAACAAACCGAACGGTATTCATCGAGTGTTACCGGATGAGGTCTTGGAATTTTTCGAGTCGAGGTCGGTTCGTGAAGTGCCTGGAATCGGCCCAAAAACAGCAAATACGCTGGCTGAATGGGGCATATCAACGATGGATGAGGCTGTAGAATTGGGAGAACTTGCTCTTGCACGCATGACATCACGACGATTCTCATCATGGATGTTACGCGTTGTTGACGGTTCAACATCCAATGTTGTGAGCCCGCTTCGTTCTCGAAGATCAATTGGCAAAGAACGTACGTTTTCTGTCGATCAAAGCGATCATGAGCACGTCCTCGAAATTCTTGAGCAACTGACCAAAAACGTTCTTGAAAAATCAAGAACCGAAGGTATAGCAGGACGGCTTGCAGAAGTAAAAATCCGATATACTGGGTTTCAAACCCACACTCACGGGCGCTCGATTCCAGTGGCTATGGATGACACTGAAGTTTTTCTGCGTCAAGTGCGTCGTTTGTTCGCAGAAAACATCCATCAGGATGAAAATGTACGACTCATTGGTTTCCGACTTGGACAACTCGAGGAGTTGGACACTCGACAAACAACGTTGCAATTTGGCGACGAGTCAGAGTAATTTGTGCATTCGAGTGAGTGTTTTACGAAATTCTTCAAGCGGCGGTGGTATCTCAATACCTTCAATTTCGGCATTCAATGACAATCCCTTTTCCTTTTTTGTTTTCCATACCTCGCTGTTGAACGATTCAATGTCCGACGTTTTCGCATTCAACGTTGCGTCAATAGGAGGTAGCGATGGGAATGCATGCACATCCACCGAACTCTCATCGTACAATGTCATCGATATATGGTGGCAGAAAAACGGACAAATCGGACTAAATGCCGCAAGGAATTTCCGAAGTATTTGATGTATGGTCCACGCGGCATGTGCATCACCGTCGTAAAGACGAGATTTTGCCATCTCAAGCCAGTGTGATGGGAGAATACCTGTTCCAAACGTTTTCAGAGATTGTGTTGCTGTATAAATATCGAGGTTTTTCCATGCAGTTTCAACATCGGTCATCATCTCTGAAAATTCCGACTGTATCCATCGATCTTCAATCGGATACGGTGTTTGAGGTTCACTCGTTGGGCAATCAAACTGGCTGGCAAAGCGAGCGACATTGAAGATTTTTGTTAACACACCGAAATACTTTGATTCAATCTCTTCTGGGTTGATATGAAAATCGTCCCCTACTTGAGCTTCACACGCTTTCCAAAGACGGAAACACTCGCTACCGATCTTGTTGGCTTTGAGGCTCACGGAACCATCTGGACCTCGTATTTTCCACGAACCGGTGCGACCCCCTGCTCCACACTCGAGAACACTGTCAGCATCGATTCCGTTACCAAGAGATTTTGACATTTTACGACCCCATGGGTCCATGCCGAGACCATCAATCCAGACGTGTTTGAATCCTGGTTTTTCGAGAAGAAGACATGATTTGAGAAGCGTGTAGTACAACCAGGTTCGAACAATTTCCTTTCCTTGTGGTCGTAGAGCAGTTGGAAATGCTTTCTTGAAAACCTCGGGTTGTTTCAGATACCCACTAACAAACAAATTGGAATTCGATGAATCCATCCACGTATCGAAAACCTTCTCCTCGCCACGAATGTTGCCCATCATCTCATGGTGCTCTGCGTACGCTCCTATGTCCTCTCTCGTATCACGTTTCAAAATCCTCGAACCTTCGGGAGGAGCGTCCTTCCACGGTTGTACATACGTTCCTGCTGGTGGGACGATGATGTACTCCTCGTCCTCGGAATACCAAATCGGTATTTCAGTGTGATACCAACGACGCCTTGAGATAGGCCAATCGATGCTGATGTTGTCCATCCAATCCAGAAGGAATTGCTTGTTTCGGGGAGGGTGAAATTCAATTTCTTCAATCAACTTTAGCATCGTATCTTGGATGTGCGTTTGACGAACATACCATTCCTTCAGAAGTATGATCTCGACTGGATTTTTTCCTCGCTCTGAGACAGGAACTTCTTGTTGTCGTTCTTCGATTGATGCGATGTTGTTTTGTGATTCCAAAATCTCGATTGCCTTGACTCGAGCATCTCCTACACTCATCCCCTCAAGTGGGCCAGAAATTGATGTCATACAGCCGTTCAAATCAATGGCTTGAAACGGCGTTAGTCCAAGCTCGCGAAATACAGCCACGTCGTTTTGGTCCCCAAAAGAACAAACCATGAGAATTCCACTTCCAAATTCGGATTTGACTGAGGGATGGGTCTGTATCTCGACCGATTGCTTGCGACCGTTAACCGGAATTGGCAGGATGGCTTGTTTACCAACCAAGTGTTGGTAGCGTTCATCCTCTGGATGAACAACAACTACGCCACATGCGCAGATTAGTTCCGGTCGAGTCGTCGAAATAATCAGTTCCTCGCCATCGTTGGTTAACCACTTTACGTCGACGAGTTTTGTCGTACGTTGGATACGTTCAACTTCAGCATCGGCGATGGTTGTTCCTTCGACAGGATCGTAGATGTTGGGGCGTAAATCCTCGACAATGTCTCCTTTTTTGAAGAGCTCAATGAAGATGGATTGCGTAACAGAACGGTAATCTGGAGCATCGGTCAAGTATTCTGCAGCGAAATCACAGGAAAGCCCCACGCGTGCAGCTGTTTTTCGCATCGCTTGGGTAAAGGTTTCAATCGTTGTCCGGCAGAGGTTGAGAAACTCCTCTCTGTCATAGGTTTTCATTTTTCTTTTGGTATCCTTTTCGACCGTGAATTCGATATTGATACCGTTTCGATCGACGCCCCATGGAAAATAGACTTCATTTCCGAGCAGTCGCTGCGAACGTGCCAAAACATCGATCATCGAGTATTGTGCAACGGCTCCAATGTGCCACGTACCCGAAGGGTAGGGAGGGGGTGTATCAATGACGAATATCGGTTTACCACTGTCCGGTTTGAATCCGTATCGACGTTGGTATGCTGATTCATCGGCATAGTGTTCTGCCTGAATTTTCTTTTCTAGGTCGATTGACCATCGCTTTTCTGGAAGTCGAGGCGTCCCCATGCTAAACACCGGCCCTGTCCCCTGTAACTGGGGGGGTCCAGACGTTCCTGTGTTCATTTCTTTTTGAACGGTTCCCTTGTGGCTCGGCGGCAATACTTTCAATGAAGGACACAAGCGGCTGTTGGGTTCCAGTATGCCAGAGGACGCCAAAGAGCCGAATTCATCCCAAAATGAAGAGGATGTAGGACGTTTTCAGGCCATCGCTGATTACGGTAAAAACCGTATGAGGGTTGCATCGGTAGACATTTCAGCGCGCGTTCGAGACTTCGATGCTAAGAAGGCAGTGGAGGCGGTTCTTGATGCTCCCAAGCGCTTGAAGCGTGAATGGCAAAAAACAGGAGCAACAGGTGCAATAACTCGTTTCCCTATTGCTACAGTAGTCCTGTTTCTGATGATGACGTTTTACTTTGTTACAACCTCAGGTTTCTTGGACGACACACAATTTGACGACGATCCAAACGAGCCTGCACTCAACGTTAACGGTGATATGGAAGTCTATCTTCCCGACGGCAGTGAAGTCAAGGAATTGATTGGTAAAGTGGAGGAAGACTGGACTACGAATGTCATGGTCATTTACATCGAATCCGATACTTACAACATCACTGATCAGCGGATTCTGCAAGAAATAAGCTATGTTGAAAAGAACATCAACCCCTTTGTTTCAGACGATGAGCGTGATGATGTCATTTACATCCTATCCATCTCAACGGTTCTGAAAGAAATCAACTCAAGTCTTCCTCGTGTTCGGGATGCCTTCATCACGGAATTGGGTCGTCAATGTCCATCGTTTCAAGAGGTGTGTGAAAACTTTGCAGCCAGTGTCAAAACCGCACTTGCTGCAGGCGATGATCAGTTTGCTGGCGGTTACGAGATTCCATCGCAGACAACCATTGACCTTGTCATCAATGAAATGTACGAAAACGACGGTTCACCCACTCCTGGCCTCGATAAGCTTGCTCGCAACACGAATGCTTGCAGCAGTCAACCTGGTGTAGATGGCGCAGACGACAAAGGTTGTCTGGGTGGAGAGGATGAAAAACTCGATCGTGCCATTATGGCTGTTGCAGTCGTTGATACAATCGAAGCAAAAGACATCATCAAGGCGACTCAAGAGAGATTGGACAACATATCGGTCGAGCAGCGCCCTTGCGAATTCGATCAAAACGGTAATCCTGCCAATGCAGACCGATGTACTTGGGAGGACTTAGGCCTCAAGATGACCCTCACGGGACCGGTTCCAATCACAAACTCGGTTACCGAATTTTCGTTTCGACTCTTCTGGGAAATTTTTCCGATGGCTGTGGTATTGGTAGCACTCGGTTTGTTCGTCTTCCATTCTGATTTACTGCAGGCTGGTATATCGGGCATACGGCCCATACAGGGATTGAAAGTCGTCATCATTGCAGGATTGCCAACGCTGTGTGCTGTGTTTTGGACCCTAGGTATCATTGGAGCCTCAAATTATGAGGTTACAATGACCGTCATTATTGTCGGTCCAATTTTGCTCGCGCTTGGTGTTTCCTATGGTTTACACATTACCAATCGGTATGCAGAGGAGGAAGGAAGTCGAACGGAGAAGATGCAGGCTTCCATGAAATCTACAGGTCGCGCAGTATTTCTATCAGCCGTGACGACTGTTATCGGTTTTATCTCGCTTATTTTCACACCCATGGCCCCGATTAAAACAGTTGGAATCGCCTTGTCTGGAGGCATTGTAATCGTGTACATTTTGACCATGTTTATGGTGCCAAATCTTACCCTGATTCTTGATTTACGCAAACCAAAACATCCACCTCTAAAGGTATTCGATGCTGCAGTTGATGTGCCTGTAAAACGAAACAGGAGCGTTATCGGTTTCTTCTTGATTTTGGTTTTGGTTTCTGCAACTCTTGGACAAGCCAACGTTGAAGAGAACATCGATTTGCTTGGTATGGCACCAGAAGGTGAACAACCGGTCATCAAAATGAAACAATACAGTCGTGAGTTCAATGCTGGACAAATTGGTATGGTGTTGGTACACGCCAACGTATCGGGTGATGTTACGGATAGCGATCCGACCAACGATGATCCCGCGCAAAATCTGAAAATTATCGATAGCCTTGAGAGAAATCTAAACACGGTCGAGAATGCATCAGCCGTTTCTGTCGTTTTCTTGATGAAAGCGACAGGACTTGCACCTACGATATCGGGCCAACCGTTGCTCACTCAAATTCAGGAATTGCCGGGATATGGAGGACTTCCTGATGATGTCCGAAACACATTCGAGATACTCTTGGACCAACAAATCACACAAGGTGCGACGTTCTGGGATTTGTTGACAACACCCGAAGAATTCGGATTGCCCGGTTCAACACAGAGCCAAATTTTCCTGCTGGATGTGTTTTATTCTTCATTGACCGCTGAAATGCGAGAAATTTTCATCAACTCTGATTACGACAGGTCGTTAATTTACATCGACATGCCGTTCATACCTGTGGCAGATACTGCGATAGCGGTTGAGCAAATCAACGAATACTCGGAAGGATTCCAAGGGACGCATCAAGAGCGAGCTGAGAAACTTACGGGCGTCGCAGCAACCGCGATTGAAGTCAACAAACTCATTGTCGATTCGCAATGGACTTCTCTAGGGTTTGCAATCGTTCTTACCCTCATTGTCTTGGCTGTTGTGTTCCGTGATATTCGTTATTCCCTGCTTACAACCTCACCTGTCATCGCAACAGTTGCTTTGCAATGGCTCGTCATGTGGCAAATGGATGTCCCATTGTCACTTGTTACTGTGATGATNGGNTCNATTCTAGTTGGTGTTGGTGTTGACTTTTCGATTCACATTGCCAACCGTATTCGCGAGCTTGGNGGAGGTATCGAAGCGATTCGATCTGCTGCAGTCGGAACGGGAATGTCGCTGTTTGAGGCCGCNGTGGTCACATCGCTGGGAATGTTTACAGCATATCAAATTCCGATTCCTGAGATTAAACCGTTCGTTACTGTTATTCTGATTCTTTTGTGGGTTGCTGCTGCCAGCGCTCTGCTCCTTTTGCCTGCTATTTTCATAACATTGGAAAAGCTCGGGATTGGAGTTGTTGGTGGGCCTTCCGGCTTGTCAAGACGCCTCGGTCTTGGCAAAATGAAATCCGATCATCCCGATGCGCTTGAAGCGGTTCTTGTCGTTGACTCAAGAAACAGAGAAGCGTGGTGAGGCTAAGCAAAGGGATAAGACCTGCATGTCCATCAACGAGCATGGTCAAGTATTGGTTGATGAAGTCGGAACTCGATGTTTACCCTTACTCGCAACTTGTGGCTGATGGTTCAACCCATTGGGATGGAGTGCGTAATTACCAAGCAAGAAACATGATGAGAGACGACATGAAAATCGGCGATTTCATTCTCTATTACCATTCCAACTGCAAACCACCGCATGTTGCAGGAATTGCTAAGGTTTGCAAAGAGGGTTACGGCGATTTTACTTCATGGGATTCCTCTTCCAAATATTTTGACGAAAAATCAACACCTGACAATCCGAGATGGTTCATGGTCGATATCGAACCTGTTTGCGAGTTTGATTCAATTGTTGGTTTGGATGCAGTCCGTCAGGAAGAAGCGTTAGCGGATATGCTGTTGATACGACGTGGTCAAAGACTCTCCATTCAACCCGTCCAAGAAAATGAGTTCCGACACATCTGCAACATGGGTGGAGTGGATTTATCCAAATTGATGTGATTGTAATGCAAAACGTTCCTGCAGCTCGCCGATCCCTAAACATCGAATATGCGATTCGGGATGTCGTTGTTCCAGCCACCCAACTCGAAGCCGAAGGACACGAAATCATCAAGCTCAACATCGGAGATCCGATCGCATACCCGGGTTTGCCAACACCTCCTCACATGGTCGAAGCCTTTACTCAAGCGCTCCAATCAGGCCGCAACGGGTATTCGCCTTCGTACGGATTGCCTGAATTGCGAACGGCGATTGCCAAGGATGAATCAAAAAAAGGTTGGCCTGCAAAAGCCGAAGACGTCTATGTTTGTCACGGAGTCACTGAGGCGTTACAGATACTCTTTCAGGCAACGCTGGAGGAAGGAAATCAAATCTTAGCACCTGGCCCTCATTACCCACCTTATATGGCATACCCACAGATGTACGGCGCTGAGACCATAGAATATCGCCTCCATTCAGATAGCGGTTGGTCACTCGATTTCGATGACATTAAATCCAAGATGAACGATAGCGTTCGATTGTTTGTCCTCATCAATCCAAACAATCCCACCGGTGCAGTTGTTGGACAGGAAGAACTTGACCGTTTACTAACACTGCTTGAACCATGGCCCAATTGTATTCTTGTCGCTGATGAAATCTACGACGGATTGGATTTTTCGAAACGACATGTGAGCGCAGCGAGTCGCTCACAATCGTATCCCGTAGTGACCATGAACGGAGTCTCAAAGGTCTACTATGCACCAGGTTGGAGAATTGGTTACATGGCGTTGCACGATCCGTTGCAAAAATTAGCATCGGTGCGCGATGGAATTGAGCGCATACTTCGTTCCCGGCTTTGTGCCTCAACACCTGCTCAACTCGGTTTCTTGGCTGGTCTTGAACAAGACCGCTCTTGGATGAATGCATATTCCGATATTGTCAAAGCACGACGCGATGTATGCTTGGAGCGAATCGCAGGCATTGATGGACTTGAGGTGGAACAACCTGATGGAGCGTTTTACATGTTCATCCGCCTCACGGATAAACGATGGAGCGAGGACGACAAGGCCTTCGTGCTTCAACTTTTACACGAAGAACACGTTTTGCTTGTCCATGGCTCTGGATTTAGCAAGGACAAAGGGAAAGGGCATGTACGACTCGTTTTTTTGTCGGATATTCCTACATTGCACACAGCGTTTGACCGGATTGATTCCTTCCTGAAACGACATCGCAATGAGTAATAGGTGCCGGCGAAGTATTGATGACGAGTAATCTCAGCGATTGCATCATGCGGAACGTATTTCTGGGGGTGTTTTTGGCGTTTCTTGCCCTAATCCCGCACGTTTCTGCATCATCGATTGCCAAGCCTACGGATTTTGACATAACTTATCTCTATCCGTTGCTCTCTGCTCTCTTTGTTGCCACACTGTTGTGGAAATTCTTTGTTCCACGCCAACTTTCTGCTCTGCAAGTCGCCTTTGAAATCGATGATAATCTGTATGAAGTACATCGACTTTCAAGAACCATTGAAGATGCACGCAGCATCCTCCAGCAAGGTCGTGTTGCGTTTGGTGTCGGCCTTTACATGATGGGTATGCTGGGCGTCCTTCTCCTGATTGCTGAACTTCTGTTCCAACCGGATACATATTTCGAACCCAATTTGTGGATTATTGGTTTGTTTGTTTTGATTCCAATTCTGATCTCTCCTTGGGAAACCATGAATGCCCAATTGGCGGGAAAAGGTGACACGCGAATTGGTGCAACGACCATTGGAACTGGAATCCGTCGAATTTTGACTCTTGGAATACTTGTTAGTGCAACGATAATCACCATTGTTTACGGTATGAACCAAAACAACGGCAAGGTCACGCCTGTCTGGCTTGCTGTAACAATGCTGGTCTTTATGGCTCCAACGATTCTAGCATACGGCAGGATTATGGGCGCCTCTTGGAATATGCTTCTCCTGAACAAGTGGAGGACTGCGAATGGTCGCAGGAATCCAATTGACCCAGACAAACCCTCCTTTGTCAACAGACTGTTTTCGTTGTTGTTGGTGCTTTTCCTTATCACGATGCCAGTAACGGCACTCAACGGTATTGTCACGGTCTTTCACGTTCTTTACAACGACCCTAACAATGCGAAAGATATTCTCAATTTTGGTGGGATTATTGGCCACTCCATATACGAACGAATTGATTTGATTTCAGAATTCTTGTTCCATTGGGAATTCATCAAATCCATGCCTCAGTTTTTGTCGTTTTACTTGTCGTTAAACATTGCTATTGTTGGATTAGCGTTTATTTTTGAGCTGACGCGTAACCTGATTTTGGGTGGACAAACGTTTGGCGGTATGTTTGGAGTTACCCTCGATACACCTCGAGAGATTCGCACTGAAGAAGCGGCTCAAGGACGACAAATCTCCTTCGCATTTGCTGGATTTTCCGGATACACAGTGCTGCTTCTCATACTGGTTTGTTACAAGGAATTTGGTGATTTGATGCCATTTACTACGAGTCTCGAGAACAAGGGATTCAATGAAGAGATGCGACTCTTGGCAACGTGGATGTTTATAGCAGTAGGAAACGCAGTTTTCCTTTTCACATGGTTACTTTCAATTGCGAAACTCTCACCACTGCGTCAAATTCGGTTCGATTTGGATCCTGAAGAACGGCGAGAAGGCGCTGTGATGC
>PBSP01000050.1 GCA_002726845.1 Methanobacteriota archaeon
CTCGATGCGATTATTGTACCTGAGGAGGACGATTCGGATGGGTGATTTCAGCCAACGTGCTCTTGCCATTCAGCCTACAGGCGTTCGAAAAATGTTTGATTTAGCTGGAGATGACGTCATCAGTTTTGGCCTAGGAGAGCCGGATTTTCAGCCACCGCCGGTTGCAATAGAAGCTTTTCATCAAGCCATGCTGAACGGTCGTAACAAATACACAACAACAGCGGGGATTCCCGCTTTGAGGACGAAAATCGCCGAATCTTGGCACCACCTCGAACCTGAATTGACTCATGAAAACGTCTGCATAACCATGTCAGGAACAAACGCACTCCTCAACTTGTTTTTGACATTGGTTGACCCTGGTAAAAACGTGCTGTTGCCCGAGCCTTATTTTCCTCTGTACGGTCCAGATGTAACGCTTTGTGGTGGTGAAAGTCGATACTATCCATGTCTTTTTGAGAACGAGTTTGTTCCATCCATTCAAGACCTCGAATCTTTGGTCGACGAAGATACTGTAGCCATTCTCTACAATTTCCCATCAAATCCAACCGGTGGCACTCTAACGGTTCAACAGAGAGATGAATTGTTGAATTTCGCAAAGCGGCACAACCTGTGGATTTTATCCGATGAGGTTTACGATCGCATTGTGTTTGAATCCGAACACGTCTCCTTTGTTGGAACCGATTACGACAAAGTCATGCTCATCAATTCGTTTTCGAAGACGTTTGCGATGACAGGTTGGCGCATTGGTTACATCCTCTCAGCGAACATGGAGGCAATGAAGCAAGTGATAAAAATGCAATATTACATCACCGCTTGCTCAAACGATGCCATGCAGTATGCTGTTCTTGAAGCGATGGAGAAGGCATCGGATTATCCTGACATCCTCGCCAAGGAATTCCATGCCCGTTGCAACCTCATCGTCGACCGGCTCAATGCAATGCCAGGCGTTGAGTGCCATCGTCCGAAGGGATCCATCTACGTGTTTCCCAAGATTCATGTTGCAGGAATGAACAGCCAAGATCTTGCCATGGAATTGCTCAAAGATGGAGTTTTGTGCTCACCTGGAACCGCGTTTGGCCCATCGGGAGAGGGACACCTTCGTTTCGCCTTCACAATCTCTCAAGACGATATTTCACGTGGCATGGACAAGGTCGAAGCAACCCTCAAACGGCTCAACAATCAGTAGGTATCATCCATGTTATCAGTGATTGCATTCTTCATCGCTGGTTTCCTCTTAGGTCATCTTATTCCGCGAGTTCCATTCATGGTATTGAGCCGAACCTCTGGATTCAACAAACGGCTTCCACCGCACCCTGAACCAATACCTCTTTCACCTCGTCTGACGCAACGCGTTCTTCACATGCGTTTGTTCCATCATTTAGGAACCATGACAACCTTGCTGCCGTTGGTGTTCGGTTACCTCAGCATCCTCGGCGGACAATCGACGTTTGGATACGGCCTCTTTCTAGCTGGAGGATGGACGTTGTTGTCCCGTGCACAGGCATTCTTGGGAGGCGCTCCAGTTGCTTGTACGTTGGAAATGGCTCAACGGTTGCAACTTGTGATGAATGTCGCTGATTCTGAAGAGGCTTGCTGTCCACACCCTCAGCCGGAGTGGTGGGTCGAATCCGTTCGATGCGCTTCGTGTTCCAAGAAATTGGATGACATGCTCCGTCCAGACCTCGGACGCCCGCGCAAGGATGGATTTTTTCGAGGGTGGCTTCGTCTTTGGATCAGCGACGGTTATCCAATGGTACACAAGGATGAGCCTCAAAAGTAACCTTAACGGTCCAAATTTAGGGGGAACCTTTGTCTAACCATTCCAATCCATCGGAGCATGGGGCGGGCCAGTCAACGTGGACCATTGACCGCCCGTATATGGTTGACCATCGTCGTGTTTTGTCAGATATTTTTGACACCCATGGCCGCATTTTCAATCACCTATCTTCTTCAGCTTGATATGACGGGCGAAAACATCACCATCGGTATTCAGAAAGAAATGCTTCCTTGGATTATGGCTGCTTCGCTTGGTTACGGTATGCTCGCATTGTTGTTGGCGTTGATTATGGGCGGATATCGACCCATCCGTGTTGTTGAGCGTGGAGGTTGGTTGGCAACCTTAGGTATGTCACGAGCAGGCCGTTCTGCCTCGAGTCTGAGACGTGCACGCGAGAACTTTTCCTTATCACCGCACGGGTCGCTCTCGACACTTGTGAATCGGCGAATGATGCGCGGGCACTCCTTGATTTCGACGCACGGCGGATTGCTTTTGCTTGCAGTACCCTTCCAAATTCTTCTCGTTACCATTCCATTAACGCTTGTTATGATGGTCCCCGAATCCATCGTGCGATTGAACCGTAGGTTGGAACTCGCTATTCTGTTGTATCTGATTGGCTTGTTGGTGGCAATGCGAATTTATCCACGTTTTTGCCGCCGATACATTGGAATTGCGACCTTTACACGCAGGTGGTTGATTTCAATGACCAAACTGTCTTGGTTGGCCCCCGTGCTCGTGCTTTGGTTGATGGGGCGTTTTGCGAGTCTTGTTGTCCTTGGTTGGATGGGACAAGATACGGAATTATCAATCACATTTGAGGCCAATCTCTTCGAGGCCTTCCTTGGTAATGCCGTAATTCCTGAAACCAGTTTCCTCGATCTTCTGACTGCTTTGGCTGTTATGCCCCTCGCTGCCTTCACGACCCTTGCAGTGCTAGAAGGTGGCTCAACAAATCCACCCGACTGGATGAAGCAGCCGGACGATGTTGTCTCACGGTTTGATGGTATGGAATCCCCAGATTTTGGATTGCTTGGCAAGGTGACAACCGCAGCCGTGACTACGGGCGCAACCCTTGCAGTGGCAGCAGCCGCAGGTGTAGCCTCAAAAGGGCAAGAGGTAGCTACAGGACTTTCAGCGATGGCCTCTGCAACCCCGGTTGGAGTTGAAGCTGTTGGTGAAACAGCGTCCAATCTGTCGACACCTTCGCTTCCTTCGATTGAGGACAACATCTCTCTGGATTTACCCGACTTTGATAACAGTGTGCTTGAATTGGATTCTGACGATTCTCCACCGTACGATCAACCCACAATTCAAGGCCTGATATCCGATGAACATCGGAGTAAAAATCAGTGAGCAAACAACGGCCATCTTCATATGATGCAAGTTGTTGGAGCAACTGTTGATGACTATGCGCCGCGGTATCCCTATGCTATTGATTGCCCTCATGGTGTTTCAAACTGCCTCTTTGCTGGTAGTGGACTCGGTTGAAGCGACCTCAGGACGCGGTGGTCCAACCGACGATTTCCGAGTGGTAAAAATCACACTCGGAAACGCCACAGATTCTGCTCACACGTGGGTTCAATCCGACCAGTCGACGGTTGATTACCTTGTCATGGGGCAAGATGTTGAAGTCAATGTGCAAGTGCAATTGGGCGGTTCTTCACTGACTGGAAAATCTGCGGAGGTCTTGATTGAAATCGTGCATCCTATTGGATATGTCATCGAATCGAGCAACTTCACGACACCAGATTTGTTGGGCGGACAGAGCAATCAAGGTTCGTTCGTTTGGATTCCCATGATTGCACACTCCATCCTTAACACGACCACGAACGACTTGTCTGGAGGCCTCATCGTCCGAGCAAGTGTGTTTTATTCAGGAGATAATCTCAACGACAACGACGTCCTTGAATTGGCCGTTCCAGTAGCCATTATGAAAGACAAGTTCGATGGGACAACCCTCGCTGTTGAATCCCCAACCTTCATTTCTGGAAGATATCCTGCCGGAGGCGGTGATGCCACTGGAGGTGGAAGCTGGCAAACCGATACAGGAGGTCCAGAAGGTACCGATCACTGGCGCCACTCCGCTCCAGGTGCAGATTACCCGTCCGGTGCGCACGACCGTCTTGTTCACATGTTCTTCCCTGCGGGTGGGCAATGCGGTGCTCTGGGCCAACTCGATCCCGGAATGTCTCAAGCGTACCAAACCTACATTTGTCGCAAAACGTTCTTTGCAGGTGAATTCATTTCAACACAATTTTACGCTCAAACATGGGGTTCTCTTGCTGCAGGTGACAACGTTGCCTTCGAATTGTGGCGAGGTTCTGGAAACTACAACAACAAGATGGAATCGCTGGTCTGGAATTTTTCCAACGGAGCTCCCAGCCCGGCGCCAGGTCAATGGACGAATGTTTCTTGGGACCCGCAAGTCGACTGGGCTCAAATACCAGGTCTCGCAAATGCTGATTTGTTCTTGGGTGGTAATTCCTACTCCATCGGCTTGTTGTTCCATTCCGATAACAGCGGGGCGTCAGAAGGAATGCACGTTGATGATTTCATCCAATTTGGAGTTTCAAAGGTTGCTGATTTCACCCTTGATATCAACTGCGATAATCCAGAAGCAGGATATTCTACACCCCCTTCAAATACGGTCGCATTGCATTGCTTGGTTACCAACAACGGTTACTCAGGTGCAACCATTTCGGTCTACTCGAATGTGACAAACTTGACCTGGATGGACCCTGCATTCCCGTCCATCCGAATCGAAACCACCAATCCAAACGACTTCTTTTCACCTGTTATCATCCCAAGCATCGGTGCAGGTCAAACCATTGATGTTTTCGTTAATATCACCATACCTGCTGGAGCCGATGTTCAACAACAGACATGGCAGGTTTGGTTCCTTGACAGCGGAGGGACAAACTCCGGTGAGAAGGGTCGAGTTTCCATGAATCTTGCTGTCACTGAACAGTACGGTGTGTCGCTTACGTCACAAACGCCTCTCCTTGCTGACACATTGTTGCCGGGTGCATCGGGTCAAATTCCGATCCGCCTTCAGAACGTAGGGAACCGAGATGCAGCCTACAATCTCGTTCCAACGTTCTCTGAAGAGGGATGGAGTGCTGTTGTGGAAAACGAAACGGGCGTCGTCGTTCCAAATCCAATCATCCTCGAGAAAGCGGAAGTCACCAACCTTTTCCTTAACGTGACTGCCGATAGCCTTGCAATACCGGGCATCGTTTCCTTCAACCTTCGAGCAACTTGCCCGTCGTGCGGTTCCTCATTGTTTGGTGCAGATATTCTTGGTCGCAACATTGAGGTTCCAGTCTTGAGGCAAGCATCGATTACAGCAGACGAAAACACCTTCTCAAGTGCTGCGGATGGCATTCCAGAGACAGTCTTCTTGAATCTCCTCAACCTCGGAAACGATGATGAACAATACGGACTTTCTCTAGGAGGGCCTCATCAATACCTCTTGGGTGCCCAACTTGCTGGTGATACAACCGCCATCCTCGACGCGTGGGATGGCGAAACCACGATCATCCTCACTCTTCCAATGCCGGTTGGATTGTCACCAGCTCCTTATTATGTCGATGTGATTGCAACGAACGTCGAAGATGCCTCGGTTTCGGTTTCATACAGAGTAAACGTCGAGATTCTCGATACTGCGGCTGTCGTTGTTTCTGATGAATCATCAGACCAATCCTTCCTTCCAGGTTCGATGGACACAACAGATCGTTCGTTCGAGATAACGAATTACGGAAACAGCGACGATCGCTTCACAGTAACACTTGAAGTTCCAGAGGGCATGGTTGTTGAACTCATTGATCCTGTGTCAATCGGTGGAGTTGCGACAACGCCCGTTATCCCCTCCGGTGAAACATGGGAGGCCACGGTTCGATTCCGATTCCTTGCTGATGCTCAGCAAGAACTTACATTGGGACTAACGGCGACTTCCGTGAACGATCCGAGCATCTCTGATACAGGTGAAGCGACGTATTTCGTTGGACGTCAAGGAACCATCGACTTGACACCACCCCCTCAAGAAATCATTGATGATGCAAATCTCATTTATCCAATGGAAGTAAAAATATTGAACAGAATCACAACCACTCAAACCGTTTCTGTGGACAAACTTGACGGCGATTGGTCCAGTTACATCAGCGTTCGAATCAACAACGACGATCGAAGATTTTCACTTGAAGGGGACGCCGAACGAACAATAAACGTTGATGTCGAAGTTAGCGAAGCAACACTCATCAATCTCCCGTCCGATACGTACACGGTCAACGTTACAATCTACGCCATCTCGGAGACTGTACCGGATACACCCACAGCGAAGCTTACAGTTGTCCTGCAAAAACAAAGCGCTGACAGCGGTGATGGCGACGGTGCATCGTCTGAAGATGACGGCGAACTTGTGAAAAACATCGTCATTTGGAGCGGTTTCTTCATTGTCGTCGCCGTCCTTGGATTTGTAACCTTCAAGATTCTGACTACGATTGACAAAGAAGACGATCTCGATGACTGGGATGATATGTACCAAGATTCACTCTCCGCAACCTACGGTGCTGTCGCAGCGGCGCCAACGGTACCGATGGCAGCTCCTCCGATTGTGGAATCACCTCCTGCAACCGATACACCCCCTCCCGTTGTTGAGTCGCCGTCCGCTGGACCTCCGCTTCCACCCGAAGGCCTACCAGCAGGTTGGACGATGGAGCAATGGGAGCATTACGGCCAGCAATACCTGGACGGACAATTGTAAAATGGCCAGTCGTAGGGTTCAAGACCCACAGCATCCCGCCCTAGACAGTAGGTGAACCACATGTACGGAAATGGACAAGCACCAATTTTCATCCTCAAAGAAGGTACGCAACGCACGCGAGGACGTAGCGCTCAATCGAACAACATCGCTGCTGCGAAAGCGGTAGCAGATTCGGTGCGCTCCACATTAGGCCCGAAAGGGATGGACAAAATGCTCGTGGATTCCATGGGTGACGTTGTCATTACGAACGATGGTGCAACCATTCTTAAGGAAATGGACATTGAGCATCCTGCAGCAAAAATGATCATTGAGGTTGCAAAAACACAAGAGCAGCACTGCTATGATGGAACCACTTCTGCTGTTGTCCTCTCTGGAGAACTCCTCAAGCGTTCTGAAGATCTCATCGAACAAAACGTGCATCCAACCGTAATCTGTGAAGGATTCCGATTGGCTGCTGAGAAAGCCATAGCATTGCTTGACAGTCATGGAATCTCCACAGAAGGGAACGATGAAGTTCTCTTGGAGGTTGCAAAGACAGCACTTACGGGTAAATCTGCAGGGGCTGTTAAAGCGTTCATGGCCGACATCTGCGTTCGAGCGGTCAATGCCGTGGGAGTTGTTGACGAAGGTGAACGCCTCGTTGATTTGAGCGACATAAAAGTCGAAAAACGACAAGGAGGATCGATCAAGGATTCATCGCTTATCGACGGTATACTTCTCGATAAGGAGCGCGTGCACGCAGGAATGCCCCGGAGCTTGAACGATGCAAGTATCGCTCTTGTAAACTCAGCAATTGAAGTCAAGAAGACAGAGGTTGATGCTAAGATTCAGATCACAGACCCAAATCAACTCGCATCGTTCCTTGCAGAGGAAGAAAACTATATTCGTGGTCTCGTTGAGAAAATAACGGCTTCCGGTGCAAATGTACTCATTTGCCAGAAAGGTATCGACGAGCTTGCGCAACACTATCTCAGCAAAGCAGGTGTGTTCTCAATACGTCGAGCAAAGAAGTCGGACATGGAAGCCCTATCCAAAGCCACTGGTGGTCGTATTGTGACCAACATCGACGACCTTTCTGACCAAGATCTCGGCAAGGCAGCGCGAGTTGAAGAGCGCAAGATTGGAGAGAGTGACATGACCTTCATCACCGGTTGTCCGGAAGCAAAATCGGTTTCCGTACTTCTGCGAGGAGGAACTGAACATGTCGTTGATGAAATACGTAGAGCATTCGATGATGCGGTCGGTGTTGTCTCGGTTGCATGGGAAGATGGTGCAGTGCTGACCGGTGGTGGCAGCGTTCTGGCTGCTCTGAGCCGTGACTTGCGCACCTATGCTGAAACCATTGGTGGACGGGAACAAATGGCGATTGAGGCGTTTGCTTCAGCCCTAGAGATTATCCCTCGCACTCTGGCAGAAAATGCGGGTCTTGACCCTGTCACCACAATCATTGCTCTGCGAAAGGCACATGCTGACGGCGCATCGCATGCAGGCATCAACGTTTACGAAGGCGGAGTGGTTGACATGCATGCATCCAACGTCCTCGAACCGTTGCGAGTTGTAGAACAAGCCATCCAGTCCGCTACCGAGACAGCCATTATGATTCTACGAATCGACGATGTAATCTCGTCAAAGGGTGTTAGCATGGACGATGGATTTGGCGGCGAAGATGGTTTCCAGATGTGATTTTTAATTCATCAGATTTTACTCAAAAAACGTGGCTTGTTCCCAACCTTCAAAGACTATTGATATGTCCACTCAACCAAGGGAGGCGGAAGTGTTGGCTGTCAAAGGAAACCCTGAGTTGTCCATTTTCTTCGGTTCTCAAACAGGCAATGCCGAAGAATTGGCTGGAAAGACCAAAAAAATGGCAGAAAAATTAGGCTTCAAACCGAATGTAATTGACATGGACGGTTATGACCCCTCCTCCTTTTCGAAGTTGAAACGAGTCCTCATCATCACATCGACATGGGGTGAAGGAGACATGCCCGATAATGCTGAAGATCTTTGGATGGCAACGTGCGAGCAAAACCCTCCTCTTTCAGGCGTTAGTTTTTCAGTTTGCGCTATCGGAGATACTTCCTATGATGAGTTCTGCAAAGCAGGGAAAGATTGGGATGAAAAATTTGTTGCATTGGGGGCAACGCGTGTTCATGACATCCAGCTTTGCGATGTAGAATATGAGCCTGAATGGGAAAAGTGGGCAAATTCCGTTTTGCCGAAGATGTCGGAAGTTGACGGTGGCGAAGTGGATGAATCAACCGTTTCTGAAACCGTTGCAGCACCTGTTGAAGCCTCTGCACCCGCTGCTGTATCAGGATCAGGTTCAGAACAAATTGCTTCGCTTATGGGTGGCGATCGTTCGTTAACGATTCTCTTTGGTTCTCAGACTGGAAACGCTGCTGGACTCGCTGAAAAAACCGCAAAGTTGGCTACAAACTATGGGTTGGAAGCAAGTGTCGTTGATATGGACGGTTACGATAAATCAAATCTTGCCAACATCAAGCGCCTGCTCATCATCACATCAACGTGGGGTGAAGGAGAAATGCCGGACAATGCGGAAGGGTTGTGGCAATCCGTACAATCGGGAGCGCCAGCACTAGCATCCATGCACTACTCTGTTTGTGCCATTGGAGACACAGGTTATGACGAATTCTGCAAAGCAGGTCTTGACTGGGATGGAAAACTCTCCAGTCTCGGTGCAACCAGTGTTCAACAAATACAACTGTGTGATGTTGATTTCGAACCACCATGGAACGAGTGGGTAATGGAAGCGCTCCCTCGAATTGCTTGCGTTGATGATTCTGGGACAATGCAACTCGCACTTGTTGATGAAATGAAAGCATACGGTTCATCGGACGACGAGGACGTTGTGGATGGTGACTTTGCTCCCGGTATTATTGATGCCACAGAAATAGAAATCGAATTGGAACTGTTCCGATACTGTCCATCTCAAGGTGAGCGAGGGTGGGATGTCATTGCTACAGCGGTTCCAGCTTCCGCATCCCTCGAGGATTTGTTTGTAACGTTCCAGCGCGATGTTGATGGAACCTTTGCATTCCGACGAGGCGTGGTTGGAGCAACCGCTACAACTGGCGTCCGAGCCAATGGGCGAGTGGTTCTTTCGGACCTTGCCCGGGTTGGTGACATTGTCTCAAACGGGCGAATCAAGGTTGAGCCCTTGCCCGGGTTCCCAGTGATTCGTGATCTGATTGTTGATACACGAAAATATGAGGAGAACAGGAACAAAGCAAGTCCATGGATGCAAGCTGATCCTCGGGAAGGAGAACGCTTGTTGAGCGGTCATGCTGTCGGCGTTCTTGCTTCTGAAACGGCACTTGCCCTGCATCAAATGAACGCTGTTGCAAGCCACACTCTTGCACACGGTATGTCGGAAACGGTCGACTTTGATACGGAATACGAGGGCCCCGGAATTCATTTGCAACGCTGGGTACGAATCAACGACCCACGCACTTCTGCAAAACACAGAGCGCAACTGCTGGCGTCCTTGCAGGGCAAAGGCGGGGTCTGGAGCGAGGCTGATTCCGCTTCGATAGCACGTCATGGAACAACGGGCGTAATGCTCTCTGAAACCCTCAACAATGCTCGAAGCCGACTCTTAACGGAGTTCAAAAACGCAGGTCGCCACGGGCGTCTCGTAAAGTGGTACGGCCGTTCAGTGAAATGGTCTGGTAAACTCAACGAAACCACACTGTATCGTCAAGTCCTTGGTCCGTTGGGTCTTGTATCCAACGTTTTTTCAGGTGTCTCTGCACGAATGATGCTTGGATTTACACGCACGGGTGGGCCGCCAATTCGCAGTTTGCAGGCACTCCTACTACCTCCAGCAGGGGTTGGAAAAATCCCAAATATGTTCAACGGAAAAGTCGAAAGCCATCATGAAGTGGTGAGCTTGTTCAATGAACTTGATCAACGATTCTGAGGGGTTTTGGTGAAGGTCGCATACTATCCCGGAAACGTAGCCCGGGGAGCGATGATGGAAGTAGAAGATTGCATACAACCTCTTTGCAAGACTTTAGGAATTGACTTGATCGAACTTCCAAAAGCCACATCCGATGGTGGCAACATCATCCGACAAGCTTCTCCTCGTCTCCAACATGCACTCGCCGCTCGAAACCTTGCGCTTGCTGAACAGAAGGGCTTGGACATTATGACCTCCTGTGCGACTTCACACAGTATCCATTGTGATACAGCAGCGACCATGGAGGCAAATCCCGTTCTTGCTTCTCAACTGAACAATCTTATCGCTCGAACATCGAAAATCGAATATGCTGGAGAATCGAAATCGCGCCATTTACTTCACCTGCTCGTAGAAGAAATCGGTCTTGATAAAGTCAAAGAAGCGGTTCTCAACCCACTCGGAATGAAAATTGCAGCATACTACGGCCCATACATGCAGAGAGAAGGGTTCTGTGGTGAAGACGATCCATTCGATCCTCATTATCTTGAGGACCTCATTTCGGTTTTGGGCGGCACGCCTGTTGCCTACGATTCCCGATGCCAAAGTGTTGGATCTCCCAGCCTGCTCACCAACGAAAAAACTGCACTTCGCATGACTGCATCAGTTCTCTCTGAAGCGAAAGCGAACGGCGCTCAACTCGTTGTAAGTGCTTGTACAATTTCTCATACCAATTTGGATTCATACCAAGTCAAGGCTGGTAAAGTAACAGGAAAGGACACGTCTGTACCGGTCATACACCTTGCTGAATTGGTAGCGTTTGCTCTTGGCCACTTCCCAGACCGACTCGCACAGTTGCGAACCCGTGCAAGAATCATTGGCGGTTGACGTCCCTTCCGTCAAGAACGGGACTCCACGGGTCCTCTGTATCATCAGCAAAATCGAACAGACTCTTCTGAGAACGTGATCGTTTGTGCAATGGAGGGGATGCGGTTTTTGGTGTCGACATACTTTTGTCAACCTGGTCCTTTTTATTCTCTCCAGTTTCCTGTTCTATAGATTTTAATCGAGTGCGCTCTTGCTTCAAAAATTCCAAGGCTGGCTGCCTGAAATCGCCTTCTGCAATTTCAAAATCCAGCAGGTTCCCATCTTTTCGTGTTACGTACGAATCAATAGGTTTGTTGAGCCGCATTCTGGCGAGAACGTTGTGCATGCGTTGTTCGCGATTTTTTGAAGCCTGTAAAACGTAAACATCTCGTGAATCATCAGCGACCAGAACGTGTACCGAACCGCTTCGTTCTCGAGCGGTTCGACCTCTTCTTTGAATCGATCGAATTGCGCTTGGAACCGGTTCGTAGAACAAGACCATGGAAGCAGAGGGAACATCCAAACCTTCCTCTCCAACAGATGTAGCTACGAGAACGTTCATTTCNCCGTTTCGAAACCGNTCAAGTTGTTCCAGTTGCTGTTTTTGTGACATTCCTTCTCGTCTTCCTCGCTTGCTTTGGCCAATGAAACGGTCTACAACGGCGTTGGGAATTTTGTTCAAGTCTTCGACGATGTGATCGACTGTGTCACGATACTCGCTGAAGATGAGGATACGCTCGTTTGGATTTTTGACAAGGTGTTCTTCAACGAGTTGTCGTACCAATCCTGATTTTGGATGGCATTCATCCATGCTCTGGACAGCTTTACGGAAGTTGTGAATCACCTGTTTTTTGAGGAAACGACTCGTGGAGCGTTCTCCTTCTCTGAGTTGTTCATCGGCTCTGTCCAAATACGACCGAGCCGAGCGAAGGCCCTGTGTTTTCAACAAACCAAGGAGCATGTGCATACGTCGTACATCCGAGATGCGCCGAGCAGCGTCGTATCCTCTCGGATCTTTTCGGGATATTGCGATACTTGCACGTTGAGCCGCTTCTTCGATTAAACCCGCAGTAAGATGCTCAGTTGGAGCAAGAAAACCTTGTCGCCGCAGGGTGTTGATTTCATCAAATTGATGCGCTTCTAAAGGTTCTAACAGGCCCAGTGTCGTTTCGTCCAACATCACACGAATTGTTGCAATGTTCATGTCAACAGCGTACGGGCGGAGCATGTAGTCTTCTCTTTTTTGTACGGATATTTGTTTGACGTCTAGGCGCTTCCATAATTGTTCGATAGCTTTCTGAGTCGAACCAGGGCTTGCTGTTGCAGCAATCAGCCAAGGTTTGGAAGCCTGTTGACGATATCGGTCTGCCACTTGTGCTGTGGCATGATTGCCTTTGGCATGATGGGCTTCATCGATAATCAGTAGACCGACTTCTTTGAGTTGGATGAGACCAGAATCCACATCGTTCCGTATGACTTGAGGTGTTGCGATGAGAAGTGTTGCTTCGTCCCATATCTGTCCTCGTTTTGCGGGGCGATCGCTGCCCGTGTAGGTTCTGACTTTTGATTCATCAATTTGAATACGTTCGAGTATCATTCGCCGATGCTGCTCGACCAAACCGACCGTTGGCGCTGTGATGATAATTTTTTCAACGTTTGAGTGAAGTGCGTCCGCAATGCAATTCCATTGGACGGCTGTTTTCCCGAATCCTGTCGGCATAACCAGTAGGGTTGAACATCGTATACAGGCTTGCGTTGCTTCGATTTGGTAGCCCCTAGCCTCGATACCGTCTCGCAAAAGTGGATGGCGCAAGACAGGCATGAATCAACGAAAAAGTCGAGGGTTCAAAAGGATGATGTGCAGAGCCCAAAACCTGCCGACGTCGTCGGATTAGAGACCACTTTCAGACCGAACTACTCAAATAGGGGTGGAAAGTCGGAAGGTTGCTCTAAGGGTGAGCAGCCAGACACGTTGGGCAATCCAGAAGGATCCCGCTGGCACCGTTTCCCACTCGTGGAAATGGCGCTCTGTGTCACGGCTACTCCCGGCCTGAAGAGCCCTCGCACGCTCTACGGAGCCTCTGCGTTGTAGAACAATGGAGGAGCCCAACATGGCAAAAAGAAACCACCCACGTCGAGGTAGCATGGCGTTTAGCCCGCGTAAGCGGGCCAACCGACCTTTTGGTCGCGTTAAGTCATGGCCGACCAGTGACGCAAATGAAGTACGAATGCAAGGATTTGCAGGCTGGAAAGCAGGAATGACGCACGTTCTTGCTCGAGACCTGAATCCTCGATCAACCAGCGCCGGACAAGAGGTCCGAATTCCTGTTACGGTTGTTGAGGTCCCTAAGATGCGTATTCTCGGTGTTCGCGGTTACCGGATGACACCCTACGGCAAGCAATCTGCAGGTGAAGTCTGGGTTGACGCAGACACCCTGATGGACTCGTTCCCAGAGGTATTTGACCGAGTTTCAAACCGAAAAAATCACGATGCAGATAAGCACTTCGAGAATCTTGGTAAGCAAGATTTGTGCGAGGTTCGACTCATTGTTGCCACACAGCCTTCCAACGTTTCAGGCTCACCTTCAAAAGTTCCTGAAGTCATGGAAGTCGGTCTTGATGGCGGTGCCACAAGCGAACAACTTGCTTTTGCTCAAGAGCGCCTCGGTGAAGAGGTATCGTTCACGGACGCCTTTGAAGAGGGGGCGATGACCGACATTATCGCCGTCACCAAGGGATACGGATGGCAAGGTGTCATCCGTCGATTCGGAGGTAAACTTCAATCTCACAAGAACTCAAAGAAGCGCCGACAACACGGAAACATGGGAGACTTCGGTACAGGTTACGTGCGAAAGACAATTCGTCAAGGTGGTCAAACAGGGTATCATCAAAGAACTGAATTCAACAAGCGTGTCCTCCGTATTGCGAATCCTGAAGATCATTCCATCACTCCAGCGGGTGGATTCCTGCATTATGGAGAAGTTAACTCTGATTACATTCTCATCAAGGGAAGCGTCCCGGGCCCTGCCAAGCGATTGATACGGTTCCGAGATGCTATGCGCTCAAACGATGAGCCACACCCGTACGAAATCACCTACGTAAGCACACGTAGCAAGCAGGGGGCCTGAAGATGAAGGTAGCTGTCAAGAACATCAGCAACAACATCACTCAAGACGAGATGGATGCCGGCCGACTTCAGAGCGTTTTCGACATTACAGTTGAAGACGGCTCCAAAGTTTCACTTCCGGATTCTTTTGGTCAATCGGTTCGAGAAGACCTCGTTCGTGATGCGATCGCATCAAGCAGAGCCAATCGTCGACAAGCCTACGGTTCGCGACGACATCAAGGAAAGCGCCGACCAATGGCTGGTATGAAACACTCTGTCGAATGGTGGGGTAAGGGGCGAGGTGTCTCACGTATCATGCGTCGAACTGGACAACGTCGAGCTGCACAGAACCCGCACACATTGGGCGGTCGCCGGGCTCACGGACCGAAAGTCGAGAAGAACTGGTCTCGAAAATTCAATGCAAAGCAACGCCGTATGGCTCGAGATGCTGCATTGTCAGCAACTGTTGACATGGAGCGGGTCATGGCTCGCGGCCACCAACTGGATGAGTCTGTGGAACACCTTCCAATCGTTCTGGGAAGCTACTCTGAGACCATCGACGGAACGACCGCAGAATACAACATTGAAGCCTTCAATCACGGCTCAGCCACACGAAAAGTCATTGCCATCTTCAACGAACTTGGATTGGGGCATGATTTGCACCGAGCTCGTACCAATCGTAAGATACGTGCAGGGAAAGCAACCATGCGCGGTCGTGTTCACAAGACACCAAAGTCCGTTCTTTTGGTGGTCAAAGAAAAAGCAGGCCTTGCACAAGCAGCCCGGAATCTACCGGGCGTGGATGTCGTTGCTGTACGGGATCTCAGCGCAGAAGACCTTGCTCCCGGAGGCGATGTTGGCCGATTGACCGTCTTCACAAAAGACGCACTGGAGGCACTCAACTGAGGTGATATCATGAATGCTTACGACGTAATTATCATGCCGTGGTTAACGGAAAAGACCATGGAAGCACGAACCACTCAGAATCGCCTGGAGTTTATTGTTCGACGAGCTGCAACAAAAAAGCAGATTGCTCGTGCAGTAGAGACCATATTTGAAGTTGAAGTCGAATCGGTCAACGTACGCAACACCAAGCATGGAAAGCATGCCAGCGTACGATTGGCAGAAGGCTACGATGCAGAAGACGCAGCAATGCGTTTAGGAGCACTATGAGGTGAGTACTTATGGGTAAGAGAATTCGTGCACAACGTAAAGGATCATCGCCGCGGTATCGTGTGTCAAGCCACCGTTTCCCTGGCGCTAACAGAATGCCAAGGGACATGGATGTTGTCGGTGAGGTTACCGAATTGGTTCACTCTCCTGTCCATACAGCCCCACTAGCCCGCGTCAAGTTGCCAGACGGAGATACAACCTTTGTTGTTGCAACAGAGGGTATCGCAGTTGGAGGTAAAATTGCAATTGGAGGCAATGTCTCACTCCGACCAGGAAACATTACCCTCCTGTCCGAAATTCCAGAAGGAACTGCAATCAACAACGTCGAACTTCGGCCCGGTGACGGCGGTAAACTGGCTCGTTCAGCAGGTAACTCCTGTGTTGTCGAAGCCGTACTTGGTGACAGAGTCCGTATTCGTATGCCGTCCGGTTCGCTCAAGGAACTTCCCGGAAACTGCCGAGCCACAATCGGTGTGCTTGCAGGTCATGGTCGAGATGAGATGCCGCTGCGCACAGCAGGGGCTGCTCACTACAAGGCCAAGGCTCGAGGCAAACTCTTCCCGCACGTTAGCGGTGTTGCAATGAACCCTGTGGATCACCCACACGGCGGTGGTAACCACCAAGCTGTTCACGGTCCAAACTCAGTGGCAAGAGGTACGCCTCCTGGTGCTAAGGTCGGATTGATCGCCCCAAGCCGCACGGGCCGAGGACGCGGCAAGCGAGTATGAGGTGTTGAAGTATGGGACGTAAGAAGAAGAAGTCATTCATGACCCCAAAGGCAAGTCGAAGAAAGGCACGAAAGCGACTTTCGACCACAACGGCTCGCCAGAAGAAGGAATTCACCTATCGTGGATACGATGTTGAAACATTGACCAACATGCCAATGTTCCCCGAAGAAGGCCACGATGAGTATCTATTGCGCCTTCTTCCTGCTCGTGTTCGCCGAACGATTGTCCGCGGACTTTCAGAGCAGAATCTAAAGTTCATTGATCGTGTCAAGCGAAGCAAATCAAACACGATTCGAACACATCGACGCGACATGCCCATTCTCCCAGAATTTGTTGGAAAGACCATCGCAGTTCACAACGGACAAAACTTCGTTGAAGTCGCTGTGAAGCCTGAGATGATCGGTCATTACCTTGGTGAATTCGCAATCACTCGTCGTGGAGTTGCCCACAGTGGGCCGGGTGTTGGTGCTACCCGTTCATCGAAGCACGTACCATTGAAGTGAGGTGAAGATGAT
>PBSP01000051.1 GCA_002726845.1 Methanobacteriota archaeon
AAGAAATACTCTTGCTCGACATTCATGCTCTATCTTGGCGTCGACCGTACCTACGATCTTCCCCACCACCAGATTTATGCTTCCAAAAACTATGTTGAAAATCTCGAAGATATCGAAAAGCATCATCGCCTTTCGTGGGACGATCCATCTGTATATGTACAGAATGCTTGTGTAACTGACCCTGATTTAGCGCCGGAAGGATGTGCGACAGTATACGTCCTCGTCCCCGTATCGCACCAAACCGACAACATCGATTGGTCAAAAGAATCCAGCAAATTCAGAGAGCGTATCCTCGATCAAATCGAAACCAAACTAGGCTACGAAAACATCCGAGACCACATCGTAACGGAGATGGTGATGACTCCCGATGATTGGGGAGACCACTGTTACCGAGGAGCTGTGTTCAATCTTGCGCACGGACTTGACCAAATGCTCTGGAGACGCCCGCGTAATCGATTCGAGGACGTCAAAAACATGTACTTGGTAGGGGGAGGCACTCACCCTGGTTCTGGACTGCCAGTTATCTTTGAAAGCGCTCGAATCAGCAGCAAACTTGTGCTTGATGACCTCGGAATTAAACCCGACTGGAACGGTGTTGAGACGTGGTTTGAAAACGTCCGACGCTCCCCGAACGGCCGTAAAGCACAACGAAGGATAACCACTGCAAAAGAAAAAGGAACCCCAACAAACGCTTGAGGGATTGCTTTGCGATTCGTTGCTCTTGTGCTTGTTTTATTCCTATCTGGGTGTTTGGAAACCGCTGTCGATGACGGTCGAGTTTTCACCGTTGAAACATTAAATCGCGTCGAAGACGCTGGGTCAATGTATTCAATGAAGGACAACCTCAGTCAAGGACCTGTATTGGTATTGTTCATCGGTGTTGGTTGCATCGGTTGCAAAGACTGGACCGACGACATTCGGGAACATCATCAAAATTGGATGGAAAAGCAGCCTCCTCTACAAGTCGTCTCGGTAGAACGCTATCCGACATATGAAACCAAAGAGGACGTTGCAGAAGAGTTTGGATATCCAGAGAGCAACCATTACACCCCATGGCCAATCGTTTTGCCGAGTGAAAACCAATCCATTCAACGCATCGAAGATGAAGCCAACATGAGTCAATCGATTTTTGAGTACTATGGAAACCCCGGAACTCCGAAGTTGTTCCTTATCGATCAAAACGGCTTAATTCAATGGAAAAGCGATTCGTATTATCCTGATGAAAACTCAATCGATGAAATCGAAAATGCTTACAGAGATATTGTTTGAAAGCAAACATCTCCTCGAGTAGTATTCTGTTTGCATCCTTTCCAAGTGCGCGGTAGCTGATTTCAAAACGGCACAAATAATCGTTCCCAAGTCTCTATATTCTTCATTGTAGAGGATGCCCTTATCGGGCTTGATGACCTCATTAGTCCGTTGCTGAAGAAACTGGCACATAACATGCATTCATAACCAAAAGAATTGGGGTAAACGTATGAACAAAGTCATCTCAATCGAAGAAGCATTCATTGAGTGTGAAGACATCTGTCGACGCGCATCTTCGACCTTCTACGCTAGTTTCTCTGCTCTTTCTCATGAGAAGCGACGTGCGGTTCACGCAGTCTATGCATTGTGTCGTTACCTCGATGATATCGCAGATGGAGACACGCACCCCGTCGTTGAAGAATCCGATCACCTCAATCAGCTGGTAGATGAACGCGATAAATTGCTCAAGAGTATACATCAAACCTCGATGAACAACGACAATCGTGAACACCGAATCCGACTCATGGCTTTGGTCGATGCAAAAGAACGGTTAACCCGATTGTACGAAGGCGATGAAACGGCAACCCAAGGTGAACCTATCTTCGTGGCAATGTATGAGGTTTTCAAGCAATTTCCCATCCGCCTCAACGATTTAACAACCATCATCGAAGGAATGGAAGACGATCTGTTCGAAGTGCGACACAAAACTTGGGATGAAGTTCGCTCGTACTGCTACAAAGTCGCCTCTGCAGTGGGCTTGGTGTTGATTGAAATTTACGGCTGTGAAGATGCTGGAGCCCGCATTCATGCCATCGACATGGGTATTCAACTGCAGATGGTCAACATTCTTCGCGATGTTTCAGAAGATTATCAAAGCGGCCGAATCTACCTTCCCATCGATGTATTGAATCAATACAACATCGATATATCCGAACTTGGAAATGCGGAATTTGGTTCCAACCATCGATGGAAATCCTTCGTCCAAGAATACATCGAAATCGTTCGACGCCACCAATCTTCCGCTCAACATTTGTTTGAATACCTTGATTCTAAATCAAGACTGCAACCGCGACTGATGTGTGAGGCATACGATGCCATCTTCCAAGAGATTGTACGACGCTCTGGAGATGTATTTAGCAAGCGACCAAGCCTCTCAAAATGGAGAAAGGTACGCCTTGCGGCGAAACTCTCCCTTCGACGTTTCATGGCTCGATGGTCTTGACCGTTGAGCCAGTGAGGCAATGCATTCAAACCCTGATGGCCTTTGGTCGGTCCATGGACGAGTTTCTACCTGTCTCTGTAACCGTTCTTCTTCCAACGCGAAATGAAGAAGAAGCACTTGGAGCAACCGTCGATGCGATTCCGCGAGGTTGGTGCGAATCTCTTGAAATCATGATCGTCGATGGTTCGTCTACAGATCGAACACGTGAGATTGCGCTGGAAAAAGGGGTTCGAGTACATCTTGAACCTCGAAAAGGATACGGAAGAGCCTACCGTACTGGTTTCGTCGTCGCCTCAAACGACATCATTGTTACGATGGATGCAGATTGCACTTATCCTGCTGAGTTGATTCCTGAATTGGTGAAGCGACTCCTCGATGACGATCTTGACTTCATTACGTGCGATCGCTTGAGTATGGCTGAAGATGGTTCAATGTCAGGACTCCATGGATTTGGTAATTGGGTTCTTTCATTCAATGCTCGGCTCCTCTTTGGCTATGGAATCAAAGATTCGCAATCAGGTATGTGGGTGTTTAGGAAATCGATTTTTGATAATCCGAAGATGCGTCCAACAAACGATGGCATGCCACTCTCAGAAGAAATCAAGATTCTTGCTCGAAAACACCTTGGACGGAAGAAGGCCATCGAAATCTCCGTTCCATATCGTGAACGTGTTGGAGAAGCAGAAATTCATACCTGGGGCGATGGTTGGAAGAATCTAAGATTTCTCTATGCAAAGCGATTCGGCCTACATCGAACAAGAACAGAATGGGGTCCGCTTGAGGACAATCCTGACAGTTTGAACGGAACATTGCCTGAACAGTGATTATTCAGTTTTTCTGAGTGGTGCAAGTCGTACATCGACTGCAGTTCTTTGTTGAATCAACAGAGAAAATGGTATGAGAATCCACAATACGAACCAATAGTACACCATTTCAGAGACATGTGGAGGCGTATCCGTGCGCATTTCACCTGAAAGTAAAATGTAGGAGTCGGCATCAGGCGTACCAGGAACTGGAGGTTCTGCTTCAACCGTACTGCGATTTGCTGGCCGAACCATACCAATGTCGTATCCACTTACTTCAAATTCCAGCAAATAACCGTCCACACCCAAACTGGTTTCTGTATTAAATTCCGCATGAGCAAGAAAGGCTTCATTCTCTCTACTATTCGAGAAATCTTGAGGCTCCCCCGCAACCGATGCCAACCAAGATCCTGGTAAGGCAAGCAAGATAAGAAGAAGTATTGCCAATATATTCGCAAACGCTCCAAACGATGCAAAACGACGACAAATGGTAACCCATGATTGACTCGCCTGCTTCCGTAAATCAATGCAAAGGACGACTATGAGCAGAACTGAAACACCGATTCCAACGTTAATGAGTATAAACGTTGTTGATTTGATCGTGTCTGGTGATGGTGCATCAAGGGTTTTATTCAGATTCTCGTCATGCTCTTCAGCTTCTTGCTCTGATAGTGCTGCTCGATTATCACGTTCAGTTTGCCAATTGCTCAATCGAAGTGGACCAAAAAATTCGATGCTTACATCATCTTGTTCATTATGCATATCGATGGACAAATTGACAGAAACACCTTCAAGTTGGAGTGGTCCTTCTTCAACCGTTGCTGAGACGCTTCCAACAAACCAAGAGCCCTCTTCTAAAGCCGATTTGAGAGCGAGAAGAATCACAGCCTGAGCAACCAGAGTGAGACTGGCGATGACTCGCCACCGAGCTATGGGTTGCAACCCTGCGCCTTCGTTCATTCTTCGTCCTTCGAACGGATTGATACAAACATTCCTGCAAGGGCAATCATTGCAAAGGTGCTCGCAGGAGATAGGAACGGAAGCAGGCTAGATACATCATCTTCTGTTACGTCCCCATCTTCTGGAGTTTCTGGGAGTGTTGCTGGATCGACGCCTTCGTTCACTGCTTCAACTTCATCCGTGTTGTGCTGTGTTACATCAACAAGGTCAGTCAAATCTGTTTGGTCTTCAATGTCTTCAGCTTCTTCAACTGCATCAATACCTGTGAAGTAGTTAACAGAAACGCCTCGTTGCGGGGTGCCGTATGCATTGCTAATAGGTCCAATCAATGTGTACCATTGTGTTCCACCAGGCGATACGACCAATTGGGCGCCGACGAAACGATCGGTGTTTGTATCATACAATGCGTACGCATTGGCATCCTCATAGGCAGGATCGAAATCATTATCGAAGCCGTCCAAACGGTTTTCCAAATTCCTTCCAAAGGATTCCATCGTGTTCTCGAGCGTGGATTCTGCAAGCGCTTCTGCAATCTTTATGAGTCGATCACTTGGTTCAATATCTTGACGAACTGTGTCGCATTCTTCATCTGTTCCAACGACTTGATTATCGCTGATACGAGTCACTTCAATTTCAATGCAGTATTCACCAAATCCATCAAGATCTGCGTATTCGTATCCGTCATGCGAATAAGTATCAGAAACAGCTGTAGAACCAGCGTCAGTGGTAGTTCCTTCGTCATCCGTAACGGTCCATGAAATCTCGTAATCCTCTTCATAGTCCATCTGCCAGACCTCGTAGTAAAATTCCATGCTTTCTTCATCTGCAGAATCCATAGAAATGTAGGTCTCAACGGGTGCTTGATATGTTTCATCCTCACCATTCATACAGTGTACGTAACCATCGTTGACATAGTGTGGCGAAATTTCTTGTCCGTCATTGCAGACGAATTGCTCATCGGAATTGTCTCCACAATCGTCGTAGCCGTCTTCCACATAGTCATATGGAATCTCATTCAAATTTGCGCAAATAAAGTAATTTTCATCATCGTAATCATCATCCTCTGCCATATCAAGAGCATCGTCGAACCAGCCACTGAATGCGTCCTCAAAGTCTTCGTTGCCCATCAATGCATCAACAATTCCAGGATATTCACCGCTACCAAGAACTGAGTTTAACCACATCATTCCCCACATAGCAGGGAAGGCCATTGGGGTAGGAGAAGCATATGCTTGGTGTACTTCAATCATGCTTCCATCCTCAATGGTGATCATTTGAGTTGGCTCATCAAGAATTTTCATAGCACCACCCATGAAGAATTCCTTCACTTCACCGTTATACATATCAGTAACAGTATCCGAGATGGTGATGTCAAAATCGCCTTCTGGCAATCCAAACTCTTCGGTAGGGATGCCACTCAGTTCAAAGAGAACAGATGTTTCTGTCTCATAATTGATGTTGTGCTCCGCACACCCATCGTGTACGGAAATACGAGTGAACATTTCATCTTCGTCGGAATCCCAATCTGTTTCTTCATCGACGTATGGTTGGTCTTCATCATCCGCCATGTCTTCATCACAACTCCAGTGAAGCTCTTCTCCTGCTTCAAGCGCAGTTTGCTCGGTGTAGAGCGGTGATGGTTCATCCATTCGAACCTCAAGCAATCCGTTGTTGATCTTGTAGGATGTTCCGAGTGTGAGTTCGATATCAAATGGCAGGTTTTCACCATCACCGGATAGTTCTCCACTTGCGCCTATCGAGTACTCAATCTCTGCGTCAATGTCCATCTCCATGTCCATTCCATGAAGCCCCATGTTAGCGTCGAAGTATTCGGTGTAAACAACGTCAGCGTTGAACAACTGCTCAGAATCATAACCGATTGTGAGATCAATTCCACCAAAGGAATCTGACCACTCAGAGTGGATTGCAAAATCGTCCAAAAGACCGTGTCGTACGGTAAGTTCAGTTACCTTTGTGGAAAAATCGGTTTGAACACCATCGACAGAGAGCGTCTTCATTGGACCATCATACTGCTCAAAGACAATGGTGGTAGTTCCAGAGGTAACACTTCCTATGAGGATATCAATTCCTGCATCTTCTCCAGCATTCATTACTTCTTGGAAGACTTCTTGCAAGTCGATTCCAATCATTGATGCAATGTCCGTATTCAAGTTCGAATAATCGTATTCAACACCCCAAGCAATGGGTTCTGGTTCGTCTGCAGCAACGCTTGTTGGTAGGGTTGTGGCAATCAAAAGGCTGGTGAGGAGGAGCGCAAGTGCTTTTCTCATACTGTGAATGAAGCACAGTTTCCTTATTACACTTTTTGGCGACGGTTTTTGGTTCAATCAGACGTTGTCCCAGTCCAATTTTTCATCCTCAGGCGGTGCGTCGTCTTGTTCTTCAGAGTCTATCGAACCATCACCAAAGGTGTTCCAGGAATCAATGATTTTCATCTCAGCAGCCGCCGTTCTTCGGCGCTGAAGCGTGATAAGCAATGCTACGAGAACGGCAACAGCCACAGCACCAATGGCGAAGCCAAGGGAAAAGAATCCCGATTGACTCGACTCAATCACTTTCAGTGGAGTGTACAGGACATCAACCGTTGCCGAATCTCCAACACCATCGGTTGCAATGACCTTGAAACTCGGTTGTCCGACACCTGACGGTTGAAAATCAATTGAACCGGTCCAAGTTCCATCACCGTCGTCGTCGCTGAGGTTAAACGACCACGTTTGGATATTGTGAACAATATCGACACGAACATCATCGGTTGTTCCATCCGCATCGAGCAATTGCACAGAAACATCGAGAGTGACGAGCTCATCGGTCACGAATTCAGTTTGTGAAAGAACAAGGCTGGTTTGAACCAATTCTGGTAAGCTTGAGCGGACGGTGAAGTTGATGTGTTGTTCGGATGTCGCGCCCCGGGAATCTTTCACGTACAAAGAAACGTGATGGGGACCAGGAGCAAAGACTTGTGTAAACGTCGATTGTGTGCTCAAAACCGTTGTTTCCGCATTGAGGCGATGAAGACGCCATTCCCTGCTGACAAGGTCATTATCCGCATCCATCGATGCACCTTCAAACACGATGTCGGTTCCGGGATCAATGGATGCAAGGTTTTCTGGTGAGATGATGATGGCTGATGGATCGCTCGGAAGAATTTGGATTTGAAGCGACTCAATTCGAGACATCCCGTTCTCATCAACCAATTCGATTTGAATCTCTTGCAGGCCTGCACTAAGTTGCAATTCATGCACGTTGGACGTGGGAGCATCGGACAAAATTGGAACAAAGGTTGACGCTTGTTCATCATACACCCGAACCGTCATGGCGAACGTATCTCCGTCGAAATCAATACTTTCACGTGCATCGAAGACAATCATGTCACTCGAGGCGTATTGACTTCCATTTAGGGGAGATTCCATAATCAAAACGGGGGCTGATTCCGCAACGTCGAGGCTTTTCGTAGTCGATACATTCGGGTTGATGCCATCGCCGATTGTTAGAGTGATTTGGTGGACGCCTGCCGACAACCTCGTTTCGAAGGTCAACCAATCTTCATTTTCTGGGGTTAAACGCCCGTCCAGATCGCTTCTCCAATCGACTTGCAAAAATTCAGAACCCGCTGCAGGTTCAAGTTCAGAACAATGCCAAATTCCATCCATAGGGAATGTAGAACAGGCTGAATCGAAATCACCACTGCCGTTCGCAGAGAACGGAATCAAAACCGACGAATCAAGGCTGTCGAACATAGCCACATCCTCTATGAGAGCCCGAGGAGGGGAATTTTCGACGGTTACCAATTGTGTTGAAATTGACATCTGTCCGATGTGATCCATGCGATTGTCTGTGATTCTGAGTTCTATTTGATGCACGCCGCGAGACAGGAAACCGCTCCAAGAAACATTTTCAATGCCTTGTCCGACCTTGATACTGCCATCCACACTGGACCACCATTCAAACGATACGGGATTGTTCTCAGGGTCAAACGAATCGCTACCGTTGAAGTAAATGGCGTCTTCACTTGCGGTCCCATTTCGCTCAATATTGAATGCGGACGTTGGCATTTCATTGAACAACTTGACCTCGACCGAGTGGGTGTCTGTGTTCCCAACCCGATCCCATGCGATGACGTTGAGGAAGAAAGACTCGGGTGGGTCGTCGGTGAAGTGGTCAAAGGTGTAAGACAACTCTTCGGGACAAGTCCATTGATTGTCCCATGCTGGTGATGGACGGTTGTATCCTCCGAAAGTAATCTTGCAAGCAAAATCGTCGTTTTCTGGGTCAAACGTTCCAGAGGTGTTGATGATAACGGTCCCAGTCTGTGCCATCATAAGTTCGTTCCATGGGGTTACAAAGGGATCAAACGATACATTGAGTTCGGGAGCGAGATTGGTTAACTCGATGGTTCGAGTTTCAGAAACGCAATATCCTACGTCATCGCATACTTCCAGGGTTAAGTCATGAATTCCATCGCTGAGCGTGAATCCTGAAGACCCATCGTTGACAACGAACGGCATTGTACTCTGAGATGAAGAAACGAGGCCGTCAAGGGAAGAGGTCCAAGTAAGAGTCAGTACATCATCATCCAAGTCCCATGATTCCTGAGCGTCAAACAACACTTGTCCTTGTGAAGGGAACACCTCACCGTCCAACGGTGAGGTCCAATTAAGGAACGGAGGTTGATTGTCCAATTCAAGTTGACAATACATGATTACGTTTCCACCAAGGGCGGTGGTTGTCGTATTGCTTTTGCTGTCATAACCGCAATCCACTGTCACATCGTTAACCGCTGATGCACCAGTGTTGGTCCATCTTTGCCCAATGAAATCCGCCAACAAAACTTGTCCATCATCGTTGGTAAACTCGGAGACGGATGGTTCGAATTGTGCAAAACTGACGTTTGCATAAGCATTCGGAATTCCATTGGAACGATTGTTTACAACCCATACAAGCGCATCCCATGCCACATCTATGGATGCGCCTGAGGGAATGTTTGCGAGGCTGATATCGATGTTGCTGGGTTGATGCAGATGCATATGCGACGAAGCATCCAAATCCAAGACGTGTGCACCGCTNGCATCAACAAGATTGGAGAAGTTGACATCTGAATTCTCCAGCANAATGCTGCCTGTGCAATCGTTTCCTATGAGATTCCCATAACCACCTAAGTCGGGGTGATTCACCAGTTTGAGGCAATCGCTTCCAACGAATTCAGTGTTGCTCAGCGTTGAAGGAAAATTACCGTTGTGGTTTGCGTCCCAGTAAATACCGCTGTGGTTCCCACTCATGGTAAGCCCCTCGATGTGACCTGCTGCTTGTTCGATATAGAGAGCGGGTTGAACGGTTGATTCGTGAGCGATGTTCGCATTCAGCAAATTGAATCTCCCGCCCTGAGTTCCAAGCGTCAATCCTCCGTTGTCGATGTAAAGTGCAGGAAGTGAGGAATCAATGCCTGTGATGGATAGATTGTCAAGCCACAAATCGACGGAATCAACCACATGAACACCGTGCCCTTGCGATGCTTCAACGTGGCAATAGAAACAAGCTACATCGCCAGAAGCAGTTTCCAAATCGTTCGATTTCTGATAGGACAAACCTGCCTGATCTGCTGCGCTTATACCAAGCGATCCATCGCTGGTGGAAGTCACGTTGGTCATTGTGACGTAGCGTGCATCAAACACGTGGACGCCAGAATGTCCGTTGTTTCCTGTGGTTAAACCATCGACGACGACAGTAGCAGAGTCAACGTAGAGACCTTGTTCCGTATTGTTGTGAAGATTCCAATCGTGGCCTTGCAAGGACCCTCCACTCGAGGAATGAATCCCAGGGCCAGGTGAACCACTTATTTCCACATCCTCAAGATGCGCTGCAAAATAAGACGTTTGAATGCTCAGCCCTGCTGAGTGCGCACCTTGACCCGCTTCCCCGGCATTTCGAACCGTCATGTTACGCAGCGTTGTGCTCGAATCGACAAAAAACAAGCGGACACCTACCGAAGATGCCCCATCCACAAGCACGTTCTCAAGCCATGCTCCTGTTGCATTGATTTCGATCGCTGCAAGAGCGATCCCCGGAGTTTTAGCACCCGATAATCCGGTTCCTTGAACGGTTAGGTTCGTGAAATCAGCGGTTTCATAGTTTGTGTAATTGGTGTGATTGTTCTTGTCAAGATAAACACCTCGATACATGCTGTTGGTTACGACAACATCCCTGAAAACGCCTCTTGTGTTGCCAGAATCGTCGATGTGTCGGACAATAATCCCTGTATCGCTTTTATCGATGGTTAATCCTTCAAACAATGGCACACTGTCCTCAACCCACACCCCAGCGGCTTCACCAAGAATGGACCCCGATATGTTATCCATAACGATGTCTCGATAAATGCCCCCGGAAGCGCCCCATAGATTCAATCCTCGCAGCAAATGATCGGTGAAATATGCGCCCTGAACAATGGGAGTTGAGCCGTCCCCGACAGAGACGCCGATTCCATATCGCCAATCGTTTTGAAACGGAATTGAGCGTCCTGCTTGATCAATATACAAATCCCTGATGACGGGACTCGAACCTCCAAACATATCGATTCCGACGCGATCAGGATTGAACAGAGTCACGTTGTTCATAATTGGGTTGGCCCCGTACAACGTAATACCGTAAATGGCATCCTCGATGTGCAAGTGATTGATCGTGCTTCCACGACCATAGGAAGACGCATTGAATTGAATACCCTCATGATCGCTTGAAGATGATGAACTGGAAAGTACGATTGGGCAGGTTGATGTTCCTTGAATTGTTAACCGACCATCCACGTAAATACGAACACCGGGTGACATCACAACACTCGTGCATGAAGTGATCAACAATTCATTTTGAATGCCGACGAAGTAGTCACCCGTCAGCGATACAGTTCCGGACCAAGTTGTAGTTGCTCGGGCTGAAACCTCGAAGGGGTTTGTGGGAGATTCTTCCAAAGGCTGGACCAACGGCGCAACGCTCATGATCAACAACAGAGTCAACAAACCGAACGCTAAGACCGTTCGTTGTCGCTCCATAACATGCCATCCAAGGCGCTAACATTTGAAGCCACCCGTTGCATGTTTGTATGAAAATTCAGGACCCGAAGGGATAAAACCTTCCTGCTTAACGTAACCTTGTGCCTGAAGCATTTGTTCTTGTTAAGACCGAGCCATCCTATGAAAGGAACGTGTACCTCGCACTGACATCGCACGATTCCGTCAAAGAGGTGCATGCCCTTTATGGCGAGTTTGACCTACTCGCCCATGTCAGCAGCGACTCTGCAAAGAACCTAACTTCCTTACTGATGGAAGAATTCAGAATTATCGAAGGAATACGGGACACTCAGACCCTTATTGCGGTTGAATATTAAGGTGATAGAATGGCGATAGGATTTGTATTGATCACGACCATGCCAGGTAAAGAAGAAAGCGTTCGAAATGCGCTGGATTCGATTGAACATGTTACCGATAGATGGATGTTGTTTGGCGAGTTTGACATTCTTGCTCGTGTGCAAGCCCACGATGAATTCACGCTAACGCGTTGCATTGTGGAACAAATTCGACCTCTGAGCGGAATCCAAGATACAAAAACCATGATTGGTGCAGAATTGTAAATCACATGTTGTGCAATCGTTTGGACAACACTCGAGCGCGATTCGGACATCCAACTGAGCGGTAGCGTACAATCGCCTCTCGAAGAGCGTACACCTGTTCGTGGTCGTTGAACAAGGATTTGACTTCCCACCATTTTGCCAAAAGACGGCGAGCGGCTGAAGTTTTCATGCTTTCAAGCGACCTTGCATCGATTTGGTCGTATATTTGGCGGGCCTTGTGCACTTGTTTCTCAAGCAACCGTTCACAAATCAATAAACGAATTGAAGCCTTGTACAGAGGTTGCCCCATTTTAGAAGCGATGTGTTCTGCATTGTTCAAGACAAGATCTGCAGTTGGCGATTCTGTTGGGTGTGACTTCAATTCTGTTTTTGTCTCCAAAAATTGAATCAGCGGGTCGCTCGACGGAGCAATGTCCCGAAGTTGATCAAGCAAGAATCCTGCAGCAGTAAAATCACGACGCTCAAGAGCAAGAGCATGCTTCATGACTACGAGTGTTGTCAATATGACATGTCGCTGATTCTCGTCGTCTGGAAGATGCACTTGTTCAAGCAGCCGGTCAATGCGTTCATTATCCTCATCTGAGCGAGAAGACACATCGTCAATACAACGAGATAGGACAGAGAGTTGGATGCGTAATTTTTCATCCTGATGTTCCAAACCATCTAGCATTGATTCAATGCGTTCCATGCTATCCTTTTTGCCTTCAAATTGAGCAATCTGCAATCGAATGTGAACAAGTTCGTCGGGATTTATGTTCTCCAAATAGCCTTTTGCAATCTCAACCTCTGCTCGATTCAATGCGTGTTGGGCTGCAAGTCCAATCAAATCCATGTCACCAGATTCATTCTCCAAGGCTTCATCAAGCAGGGTGGCAAACGCACCTGAATACGCGTTCATCAGCTCAATTGTACGCACGGAAAGGTGATCAGCAATTCCACTCTCGCCATGTCGTATGCGATGATGGATTTCAAGAATTGATGCCAATGCATCTTCTTGTTGTTGCCAATGAACGATTGCAGCAGCATGCAACGCATCAATGCGTGATGCATCGAGTGCAGATCGGCAGACATTACGAATGAGATGTTGCATCTCCATGGTTGCATTCTGGGCTCCCCATCGCAGCAATGCATGCTCATCGAGCAAAGGAACGTGATCGGGATTTGGCATCCGCTCTGTACCAACAGGAAAAGGAAGAACAAGGAACGGCGACATCGCATCATGAACCTCGGGATTCGCATCACTGAGAACCACCTGTTCAACATAGGCCCGGACATCTTGATCGGTCTCAGGAAGAGGTGTTGAATCGTTGTACAGGAGTATAGCAAGGGGATGACCCCCTAATGTTTCAACAATGGATGCTCGCTTATCACCGAGGTCGGGATCCAGCAACTCGATGGCATCGGATAATTCCAACGGACCGAGTTCAATGTGTGTTGCTTGAATTGAAAACGTGTCACGGTCTCGGCCAATCAAGACGAACGGAATAGCGTTCTCTTGCAGATTTTGAAACAACAATGAGAACGATGGTTCGTGTCTTTGGGAAATGGTGTGAACATCATCAAAAACCAGAACAACTCCCTTTCCCTGCAAGAACGATGCATAACCTTCTACATCTAAAATTCGAGGCGAACCGATTTCCATTCGCTGCATTGCCTCGGCTACATCGCAATAGGCATCGAGTTGAGTCCAATGAACCATCATGCCTTGCTCTGCCAGAGGTTGAATCATGCTTCGAGCGAGAGCTGATTTTCCTATCCCAGGCATCCCTCTGAGGTGAATAGGCAATCCCTCTGTGATAGCATCTTGCAGCAAACGACATTCAGAATCTCGACCATGAAGAAGAGTGTATTCTGGGATCTGTCCCTTCAAATTCGAAGATGTTCGAAGAGAACGTTCAGGTATTTCTTCAGAATGTTCATGCATGAGTTTTCGACCGTTCTGCGTAATGTGAACAACCTTGCGTTTTCGACGTCCAGCACCGATGACGTGGGCTTGGCGTGTGACGATTAATCCCTCCTCCTCAAGCGCATTCATCGGCTGAAACAGAGCCGAGCGTACCACGCCAATACCATCGGCTATTCCTTCAAGTGAGAGGCTTCTTGGAACGTCCCACGCCGATTCAAGTGCTGCCGCATGGTCGTTCAACCAACGCAAGATACGAATCATGGAGGGGGACAACATTCTGAACTCCAACCTAACGTCGACAACATAACATTTGATGTTGTCCTTCTCGTGATTAAAGGAAACAAGCAGGTTTTTTTGACCTATGGGCGCAAGGTGAATGTATGGCGGTTGATGCAGCATCCATCGATTTGCCCGCTTCACCCGGCGTCTACCTGTTCAAAAACGAAAAAGGCCGGGTCTTGTACGTTGGGAAAGCAACACGGATCAATGAACGCGTCCGCTCGTATTTTGCTTCAAATCCGGACCGACAAATGATACCAGAATTGATTTCTCGGGCTGATGATGTTGAGTGCATCGTAACGACCACACCGCAGGAAGCATTGATTCTGGAACGTCAGTTGATACGCCAACACAAACCAAGATTCAATTCAATGCTCAAAGACGACAAATCCTATCCTTATCTGATTCTTACCAACGAAGAACATCCACGCATTATGTACACGCGTCATCCACCAACGGATGCAAATCGCTGGGGACCTTTTCCGAATGCAGGTGCTGCGAAGCAAGTCATGCAACTTCTTCGAAGATATTTTGGAATTCGAGACAAAGACTGTCGAGGCGATCAAGGATGCCTAGCGCAACACATTGGACTTTGTCGAGGACCATGCATAGATCCCGAGGGTTATCCTGAGCGTGTACGCACTGTGAAACGAATCCTCGATGGTGAAGCTACGGAACTTCTTGAAGAATTGGTAGCGAAGATGGAAGCATGCTCACAAAAGATGCAATTTGAGAGGGCCGCTCATTATCGCGATTTGATTCGATCGGTTCGAACAACAGTCGGTCAGCATGTTGTCTCGAGCAAATTGTATCGCGATTGCGATGCTATTGGATTCGCCGATCAAGGGGACCTCGCCGCCTTGGTCGTATTGCATGCTGATGAAGGCGTTGTCAAAGGTCAAGAGGTCTGGCCTTATGTGCATCGAGGAGACATTGGCGAAACCGTGAGTCGCTTCATCAGTGAACACTACGTTCATCGAAGACCTCCACGATTGCTGCTAACACCCACTCCTTTGCTTGATGGACTGCAGCAATGGTTGGATGGACGACGCGGTTCAACCGTAGAAGTTCGAACACCCATGCGTGGCGATATGGTCACCTTGCGTACGCTTGCAGATCAAAACGCTGAAATTCAAGTTTCCAGACTTGCCAACAAATCGAGTGGCTCACTTGAGCAACGAGCTGCTGATGATGCAGCGTTGCTGTTGCAAGTTGAACAGATGAATCACGTAGTGTGTTTTGACATGGCACAGTTGCAAGGCGATGAACGGGTCGGAGCCAGCGTTGTACTGCGCAACGGTCGTCCGGCCAAGAAGGAGTATCGAACCTACATCGTCAAAGGTGAGGCAATGGATGATCTTCGAATGATGCGTGAGGTGGTGGAACGTTGGCTTAAACGACAAGAGGAATGGCCAGATTTGCTGCTTTTGGACGGTGGAGAAACCCACTTGAAGACAATACGAGCAATGTTGGTAGAACAAGGAGTTGCCAGTCGTTTTCAATTGGCTGCCCTTGCCAAACGAGAAGAGACATTGTATCGAGACCAAGAAGAACCCATCGTTCTCGATCGAAGAGGACGCGTCTTCGTTCACGCTCGTGATGAAGCACACCGTTTTGTCAATGCCTTTCATCGCAAGCGTCGCAAAAGGAGCCGTTTAGGCGACCCATTGGAAAACGTACTTGGGTTGGGTGCAAAGAAATTGCAATCGCTCATGCGACATTTCGGCGGTCGGCAAGGCATTAACAACGCAAGCATTGAGGATCTGAAGACAGTCCCTGGAATTGGCCCCTCCCTCGCCGAAAGGATACATGAATCTCTACACGGTTAACGGGGTGGTTCTTTGCTCATTGCTTCAAAGGGATTGATACCTTCGTCGTAACCACCGACTTGTCGGTCGACTAAACCTGCCATTTGAGCGAAATCCGATTCGGACAATCCCATCTTTTGAGCTTTGTACAGAGAATGTTTCGCCTCTCGTGCTGCTCGTTTTTTCTTCTTCTTTTTCCGACGTCGTCGAATCAAAAGAATCAGAAGAATCACCACAACCGCAGGATAAGCCCAGAATTGGCCAAGCAAATACATCCATGTGACTTGCAACCGAAGCGTGACCTCATCGTCAAGACCGTCCGGTGGTATCGTGTAGGTGATGACTTGTCGGCCATCTCCATCCTCGGTAATTTCCATGTTACCTTGTTGAGACGTTCCCTCTTTGACGACGATTCCCTTTGGCAACGTGAAACTAACAGGTCCTGTCAAATCAAATTCTGTATCTTCGTGAATGGTCGTATCCCAAGATCCCGTTTGGAAGGTAAGCGCTTCCTCTTCAAGGGGTGGGAACGTAACCCCTTCTGAAGAAACCAAGCTTGTTGCAAAGATCGATGAAACCTCATCCACCATCAAAACCATCGGTTGTAGGAATGGAGAGCGGAACGCAGAATTGATGTCCTCTGTCAGCAAGGAAAGTGTGATCAAATCAGGGTCACCGCTAAACAAATCACCCCAAGAACTTGAAACGGCAAGTGTAAATCGAACTTTTGGTATTTTTACAGTGACACTCAGCCCCACATCGTCAGAGACAACGGGACCGGGCGTTCCAAGGCCTGCAAGACTTGTCTCGATTGAAAAATCACTAATATCGACGTCGCTAAACTGCGGATTTTCTTTTATGTTTTCAAGTTCCTCTGCTGCAGTATGAATTTCATTGGTGAGAATTTCACCGACCTCGGTTCCAAATTCCATCAACCCATCCGAAGTAAGTTCAAACACAAGTTGACGCGCCTCAGGGCAGTTCTCAAATTCTGTATCGGGTTCAAGGCATCGCTCAATTTTCATTGGACTATCGGAGCGACTCATAATGTCGCCAATTAGACGAACCAAGTCACTGGGGATGACCTCCATCCGGACAGTGGTATCGTCGTTGATGTCGTAGTAGCCCTGTGGGAGTGCGACACGATGAACCACGGCGCTTGCCTCTAAACCAAATTCAATCGAAACGGATTTGGTCCATTCGTTGATATCAAAGGTTTCAAAATCAATTTCCAGAGATGTGGAAACACAAGTCTTCTGCGTTTGCAGGCAGATGACCTCATCGTTCTCGTTCAATATCGGGTGATTGTATGTGTAGGGAGAGGGCCCTGCAATCGACACTTCGTTTCGGTTTTCTCCAGTGACAGAGTGTTGCAAAACGATGCGGTCTTCACCGTCTATGGTCTCAACCCAATTCGGTAGAATCAATTCAAGAGTGATTTTTGATGGAGGAAGATCCGAGGGAATCATACTCTCGAGGAAGCTTGTGTCAAGGACCGTTTCCAGTGAAAGGCCTGCGTCCATAACCCTACGCAAATCCTCATTGGTGATGTCCTCAAAATATTCAGAAAACTGGTTCTCTGGAAGATTGTCTTGGATGATATCGAGCAGTCCAAGTGAGAAGGTGTTGCTCGTCGATCTCAAATAAATCGGGTGCGCATATCCCATTGCGCTTGACCCTTCTATGCAGTACGATATTGTGTTTGGTGGAACGACGGTTTCCGAGCACCCGACAGAGTGGCTGTAATTCAGGCCACCTGCTGGACCTTCAATTCCTTCAGCAACAGAATCGCTGACCCAACTCAATTCGCCCATTTCGATGTTTGGTCCTCCCGGTATTGAATCGGAAAATGCGTTACCAATTGAGGCAACTGGAAACTGATCGGTAAAATCGTCGAGAGGCGCAATCCCATTTTCATAGGCAAGTCGAATGCCGTCGGAAGTGATTTGCGGAATCGTCGCCAAACTGGACAACTCGACAAGTGAAATGCCCCAATTCTCCATTGTGGTAGAATCGAGATAACTGATTCCCGCAATAAAGTCAATTTGGACGGCTTGTTCGTCAAACAAATCCACCTTAAGGTGCAAGGATACGGCTTCTTTGCTCGGGTCCAGTTCCACAACGGATGTTGTTGATGTATTGCGATGACCCATGGTCAAACTGACCGTTTGTTCTTCTCGACCGTCTTCTGGAACGAGGTTGTTAACGGTCCAACGACCGACACATGTAGCAGGCGTGCAAGCAATTGGAACCTTGTTTCCATTTTCACCGCCAACATCGAGAACTGCAGCATAATCGGGTGGACTGATTACAAAAGTTGAGTAATGCCCAGGATCTGCGAATACACTGAATTCGGTTGTCAGTTCTGAACCCATGATGAGCAACCCTTGATAGGCACGTTCAAGATCAAGGTTGGTGTTGTCCAAAAGGTTGAATGTGCTCGTAGAGAGTTTGATGATGGCGAAGGTGTTCAAGCAAATCGGTGGTTCAAACACGTTGTTTTCCGTGGTCGTTGAACCTGAATCGTGTATTGAATCATCACTGCCTTCTTTGGTACAGGTTACAGAAGTCCCTTCCTCTGTGAAGGTTGTACTGTAGTCGGTATCGATCATTTCCACCGTACCAAAACCATTGGTAAGAAGTTCTCTGATGGTGTCCTCAACGTCGCCAAGCATCTTTTCTCCAATTGTACCCGATCCGTCCAGATCAAGATCGAGGTAACTGCGAATCATGTCAGCTGGAATTCCATCGTGTTCTTCCAAACCTTCGGAAAGAAGAGCAGCGTCGTACGGTGCTCCAGTCAAGCCCAGCTTCGTACGATTGAACTCTCGTATGGCCCAGTCCATGTTGATGTGAATGGTTGTGGTGTCATGCAAATCAAAATCATAGGTGCCACGAATCCATTCCTGCTGAGTTGGAGTTCCATCATCGTCGCCATCGTAATCGTCGCATTTACTATCTCCAAAATCGCAAATATCCATACCATCTGCAGATGCGAATGGAACAAGAATTGGGGTGACAAAAAATAGCGTGAGGCATACGCAAAGGAATCGATTTCTCCACACGGACCGTTCTTCCATAGTGCCCGAACAGACCGAAGACCTTCAAAGGACTTGCCCCTAGCAGTGCTGTAGGCGTCATCATGCCAATTCAACCGTGTCTTCTAGTCCCTATCGCATACGGTGAAACAGCGCGACAAGCCTTACTCGACGTTGGTGCTCTGAATCAGATGTATACGCCAGAACGCATTGGGGATGAATTGGCATTACCCATCTTCCAAGGGATGGAACTCAAAACAGTCGATTTTGAACACCGATTGGACAACATCGATGTCAGAGCATCTCCTGAACCGATCGACCCGCACAGTCGGCTGCAACAATGCATTCTACCACTGATTGATTTTGACAAAAAATTAGCCAAAACAATCCCTCGAAAGTGGGAACGGCTTGACGACCTTATCCTGTTTCCTAAAGATGCATTTGTTGGTGATGAATGGGATGCAGTGCTACAACAGCACAGTGATTTCTTCAAACGAATTGCCGATGCGCTTCGGGCCCAACGTATTGGACGACAGCAACCCATTGCTGCTGACCAAATGCGTACGTCTCAGGTTGAACTTCTGCATGGCTTGAGCGGTTGGGTGGAAGTCAAAGACAACGGGTTAGTCTACGGATTTGATGCAACGAAAGTGATGTATTCATCGGGCAATGTTTCCGAGCGTCATCGTATGAGCAGCATAAATGCAGATGGCGAAGTTGTCATTGATGCGTATGCAGGTATCGGCTATTACTGTTTGCAGCTTCTTGTGCATTCAAAGGTCGAACACGTGCATGCATGTGAAATCAATCCAAACAGTATCAAAGCGCTTGCATGGTCGGCAACCAAAAACGGTGTTGAAGAAAAACTCACGATTCATCAACAGGATAACCGCATCACACTACGGCAACTGGCCGGATGCGCAGATCGCGTCCTCCTTGGCTATCTTCCGAGTTCTGAAGCAACGTGGAAACCCGCAGTTGAGGCATTGAAACCCCAAGGAGGTACGCTTCACATTCACATGAACGTTGAAGAGGAGCGCATCGAAAATTGGTGCGAGGATACGATTCAACAATGTCTGAATTATGCGCAAAAATCGGGCCGAAATTGGCATCTTAACTCATACCATCTTGAGAAAGTCAAGTGGTACGCACCCCGCATTCGTCATGTCGTCTTGGATGTGTCGTTTTCATCGAGCAGTACCGCTTCATAGACGTCCACTTCGCCTTTTGATTGATTTCGTTTAATCCAAAATATGGTACCAGCTCCGATAGCGAGCAGCACCGTTGCAATAGGAACCAACGGATTGCTCGTTTCTGATTTTTCAGTCGATGCTTGCTGCGACAAAACGCCGTCTGGATCAGCCACACCGATCATCTCAATGGTGTTGATTTTTACTTCATAGACTGGGCGTCCTGCGCTTGAGAATGGATTGTCAAGGTCGGTTCCGCTTGGATCGTCCGAGGTGGGAACCTCGGCAATTGCGCGCACATGACTCATTCCATCACGAACAATCCCAAAGGTTGCATATCCTCCATCATCTCGGTTCTCCGGGTCGAGATTGTGCGCTTCCGTCTCTGCGATGTACCATTGCGAATCGGCAGAGTCCTGTTCTGTACCACGTGCCATTCCAATGGCTCCATCCACATGGCTGAGGTTCTCATTGTGCTCGAGTGGGATGGTTTCACCGGTGCCCCCACTGCCACACTGTACTGGCAAGCCAGGAATGTAAACGACAGTGGTCTTGCATTCAGGGTCCCCTGATTGTGTAACAAAATCATTGATGACGCGATGAAAGAAAATACCATCATAGAGATCCTCTTCAATGTGGTCGATCATGTTTGCAACCGTAATCGGTGCCCATTGAGGGAACAATTCAACAATAATGGTTCCTGAAACCTCACCCGCAAGATGACCTGGCGTGTAGGTCACATTGATGGCAAAAACGGGATCTCCGAAGTAGGAGTATTGCATTGGTGTGTCCTCTACAACAGGGCCGTCCGTCCACGAGGATGGGTCGATTCCATTGTTTTTCCATGGTGGCTCTTCATCACCGGTTACTGTAATCGGAAGAAGAAGGAGAACAAGTAAGCATGACAAAACAATCCTTTGTCTGGATGCTTTGCCCATGAACAAACCATGGCTTGCCTGTTCATCAATCATTTGACGAAGGTCGTTGCTCATCGAGGCAATTCTTGAGGATGGATTTGAATTCGTTCAATTGTTCTGTAACGTCATAGTGATGGTTGCCAACGAAGAAGCCCTGATTATGAATTCGATTTGCTGCTGGCAATTCCCCGTGAATTGAATGGTCAAGATGTTCAATGACAGGATTGAGAGTGAAGTTTCCAGCGACGATTGGCCGGGTTTCTACACCTGCATCCCGAAGTGCATCGAGAACTGGCCCTCGCTTACACCAATCGGGAAGGACTATCGAAAACCCAAACCAAGACGATTCTCCTATCTCCTTCTGAATCAAGATTTCAGGGAGTTCGCGCATCAACTCTTGAAAAATTGTTGCATTAGCACGCCGGCCCTCTATGATATGGTTAACCTTACGAAGTTGGGCCTGACCGATGGCTCCTGACATTTCCAAGGGACGTAGATTGTAACCTGGAAGTACGAAGCGGAACGATTCCATGAAAGGATCATCAGATTTTGCAACAACATGGTTTTCCTTCGGTAAATTTCGGGTCCAACCATGAGCTCGCAGTGAAAGCATAACGTGATACAATTCCTCATCATCAGTCACAGTTACGCCGCCTTCCATCGTCGAAATGTGATGGCTAAAGAAAGAACTGAACGTACCTGCAAGGCCAAAGGTACCTGCTTGTTTCCCATCGATGGTTGCCCCCAATGATTCACAATTGTCTTCAATCACGTACAAATTGTGTTTTTCAGCAAGAGCGAGTAAGCGAGGATAATCGACTGAGTTGCCAAGAAGATTTACACAAAATATCATCTTGGTTTTTTCAGTAATCGCATCTTCGATTGCATCGATATCGATGTTGAGTGTCTTTTCATCGATGTCAACAAACCGCATCGATAATCCATATTGATGTACAGGAAAATAAGTTGTTGACCACGAAACTGCTGGGACAAGAACCTCATCACCTGGGTTCAAATCGATTCCTTTAGCATAAATCATTCCGGCAACTGCGAGCAGATTTGCGGAAGAACCTGAGTTGGACATGATGGCGTACTTTGCGCCAAAGAACGCTGCAAATTGTTTCTCAAATGCCTCGACCTCAGGGCCCATACTGAACCTATCACTGTCGATAACACGCTGAATTGCCGCGTATTCTTCCTTATCCCAAGTACTCGTTGCAAGTGGTAAACTCATTCCAATGTCTCCTTCAGGTAGTCATACGTAATCGCTAATGCTTCTTCAAATGGCGTTTTTGGAGACCAGCCCAATCGTTGCTGATTGTGAAGGTTCAAACAACGGCGTAAACGGCCAACTGGACGGTCGTAATCGTGTTTGAGTTCACCAGAAAAGCCGGTGATTTTCGCCATGCGTTGATGCATCTCCTTTACGCTAACTTCAACCCCCGAACCGACATTCATAACCTCAGGCAGACGTTGAAAATCTTCAAGTGCAAAGCAAATGAAGTCTGCTAAGTCGGGAGCGTACAGGAATTCGCGCTTGGCAGAGCCGTCACCCCAAATTACGATTGGCTCATTTTGTTGCTTGGCTTTGTGCATCCGATGTAAAATCGCAGGAAGCATGTGACCGGTTTCGAGCGAAAAATTATCGTACGGTCCAAACAAATTGCACGGTAATATGGTTTTGAAAGCAACACCGTGCTGTTCGTTTGCCATTGCACAAGCCCGATAAACGACGTATTTTGAGAGTGCATAGCCTTCGATTGGACCTTCAAATGCACCGTGACCAAGCGAGGACTCCAAGAGCGGCTGTGGTGCTTCGCTTGGATACACCGTTGCACTTCCGATGTTGAGCATTGTTGCTATTCCAGACTGAACGCAAGAACGAATGAGATTCATCCCCATCGTTACATTCGTATCAAACGAATGGTGTTTGTTTCGTTTGCTGGATGCGATCCCTGCAACGTATGCAGCACAGTGAACGACTGCATCGATTGGATTGGACGCAGTGTAAACGAGGGTCGCTTCAGCATCCGTAAGGTCAAGCTCTTCCTGAGAAGGAGCCAGAACCTCATGTCCACGGTTTTTGAGCATCGGAACAAGGTGTTGACCCAACATTCCCGAGGCTCCAGTAACCAGAACAGTGGCCATATGCCACGCCACAACCTCGGTCTTAAATAGGAATGTGCATAGGGAATTTTATCCACTTTGGTGGAATTCCAATGGTTGGTGAAGCGAATTGAAACTCCTTCTATGCACCATTTCTCGGAACAATGCGAAGCGCCTAAAAACGTGGTACAAGCAACTCAACGCACTCCTTGACTTGCTGATTGGAGTTCACGATGTCGAAGTGTCGATCTACGAAAACGATTCAACCGATGGAACCAAAAAGCGTCTTGAGAAATACGCAAAGCTTCTTTCAATGAAATGCAAAACGACATGCACAACAACCGACCTTGGTACTCAACACCTTGTCGGTAAAGAAGGAGCACGAGTCAAAAACATTGCAAAGGCCCGCAATGCAGCAATCGAACAAGCTTCACAGATACATGAGTTCGATAAAATCGTCTTTATTGAGACGGACGTGTTGTACAATCCGCAAGATGCTGTTGAGATTATTCTGCATCAAGGTGACATCATCTCAGGGTACACAACCAACGCTCTCGGGCAGTTTTACGATGCTTGGGCAACACGAAAAACCTCCGATGAAACATGGTGGGAGCATGGTATTCCGACGGAGAAAACCCAGGTCTGGTCCACCTTCAATGGCGTGTGTACTTACACTGCGAAGGCGTTTCAAGAAGGAGCACGTTTCGATGGAGTGAATCCTCGAACTGAAATGACGGATTGTGACACGACCGTGATCTGCGAGGTGTTTCGCACAATGGGATACGACAACATAGCCATGCTCCCAATCAACATTCGCCATCCACCAACTTCGCTAAGAGAACGGTTGTTTTATGTCAAACAACGCTTGTTTGGGAGGGTTTGAGCATGATGAAAACTGCTCTGTTTACCGTGAGTTACAATCGGCCTGATTTGATGCGAGAATTACTCGGAGGCCTCGAGAAAAATCTTGCAGATCTCGAAACAATTGATGTGTTCCACTACGTGGACGGCGGTGTAAAATCTGCACAGTCTGAAATCAAGCAAATCATCGAAGAGTCCAAAGTACCATACACCTCAATCGTTTTGCGAGAAGAAAACTACGGGGTTGGACGAAATCTCATTGGTGCCCGCCGTGATTTGTTCGACGCTCACGGTTATCAGCGCGTGATTCTGATCGAAGACGACCTCATTCCTGGACCAAATTTTGTGAAAACAACATGCGCTCTCGCCGATTGGGCACGGCAATTCAACGACGTCGGTATGGTTCAAGTTTGGAATTTACCGCATCAAACGATTTCGGAAACCGATCTTGATGTCGTCGTCCCTACGCACGAACATTTCTATACGTACTGCGTCGATGTTGAAGTTTGGGAGGAGATCAAGAACACCCTTTACGAATACGAACGAACGTATCTTCAAGGCGTCTCGTATGCAGACAAAGATTGGAGAGGTATACGCAAACGGTTCATGAAACCGCGCTATTCAAAACAGCGTCTTATCCGAGGAGGCTCCATGTTGCTGGATGCGGAAACCACTCATCCTCCACCGTTTGGACCTCGATTGAAAAGAACGGTTCCGACAGGTCAAGATGCAATTACCGCACTAGCGTTGTGGGAAAAAGGCTTCATACGCCTCGCTACGCTTGCACCTCGTGCCGTCATGAAAGGCGTTGATGGTGTTCACAGTACAGCCAAAATTTTTGAGCAACTCGGTTTGAATCAGCAATCTGAGTATGAATGGAATCAGGACGTCCCGACCTCATTCCGATTGCGATAGAAGCGCCATCCTCTTCAAGTTCCAACGATTGGATGTGTCATGGCAGACGATGTCATTGATGCGGAACGCTTTGAGGCATCCTCAAAACGAAGCAACATCCAACTCAACATCTCGCTTTCAACAACGATTGCACTCAGTATCGTGTTTTTGTTCCTATCGGGTTGTTTGGAGTCCACGCTTCAAGACTCTAAATTAGAGGAAGTTGACAACTGGTGGGATGTGCCGCTGCATGAACGACACACAATGGATTTACCAATGAACACATCACGTGCACAACTTCCTGTTGAAGGAACCTACAAGATTAGGGATTACGAAGAGCACTTTATCACCGTCGATTTACCAGCCTCTGAGCAAGATCTTGGTTATCCGGAGGAGGCTAAAATGCACCTCGCTTTGTGGTTGCCTGAAGTTGAAGAAGGTGTCAAAGTGCCCGTCATCATGACCATCCATCCATACTATGACTTTGGTGGAGAAGGCATGCCTGGAGTGGGTGGAGATTCTAATCCGAATACAGTACCAGACGGTGGAGTCGGTCAATGGGTGTATGAAACGTTCGTGCCTCACGGTTACGCGCTTGCACAAGCAAGCACCTTTGGAACGGGGAAATCAACCCACTGCCAAGATGTCAAAGGCCTCGGAGAGCAAGTCGGTATCCAAGCAGTTGTTGATTGGTTAGGTCAACAGAATTGGTCGAATGGAAATGTAGGATTGATGGGGAAATCCTATGCAGGAACAACAAACTGGGAAGCTGCTCAACAACCGAGTGAACACCTCAAAACCATCGTTCCGATTTCAGGTTCAATCGGTGTCCAAGAAATGTTCTATCGGAACGGATCATCCGAAGCCCGAGCAATGGGTTACGATGCAGCATACCAAGCGGCAACGTTTGATTTGACGACCGACGATATGCGTGTTTGCTCTGATGATATGATTGGACCCCTTAACCCGTGGACAACCTATGCATTTGCAGAATTCGGGGGCGCAGGTTGGAACGATTACTGGGACGAACGTCGCCATCTTCCCGATGTTTTGGAGAATTATCGAGGAAGCGTCTACCTTGTATGGGGACTTCAAGATTGGAATGTCGACCCTTACCACGCTTTCCCAACGTATCAATTGATGCGTGATGCAGGAATCAATACTCGAGCAATTGCAGGCCAATGGGCACACAACTATCCCGACCAACCGGATCGTCACTCAGAGCTCAGCAGTGGGTATGGACAAGAGGCCTACCCAGAGATGACTCGCATGGATTGGGCTCTGGAATTATACGGTTGGTTCCAATACTATCTCAAAGGTATTGGAGACGAGCCAGAACCCATGGTGCAAATCCAAACCAACGATGGGCTTTGGCACGTTGAAGAAACATGGCCTCCTGAAGACATGACATGGCAGATGGAAACAATTGGAAGCGAATGGGAGGGTGATGGTGTCGTCAATGGACTAGGTGGTTCGGTCACACTCGTAAGCCAAACCTACGAACAAGGTCTGCACATTTCAGGATTGCCAACACTGCATCTTGATGTTTCAACACAGGCTTGCAACGGTGGACAAATCTTCGCTACGCTCTACGACAATACGGAAGGGCTTCGATTGGGTCATGCAACCATGGACGTAAGATATCGTGACGGAGGCTACGATGCAAAGCCAACGGCCCCGTTTTCATCCTATACGATGTTGATGGAGTTCAATCCACTTGATGTGATTCTTCCCGCAGGACACTCCTTACGCATCGAATTGACCGAAACTGGTGAAGATTACCTGCCAGGTCCGTGTGCCATCAATCCAACGGGAGGATTATCAATCGATGGTGGAACAATTGGTTTACCGCTCATCGACCGGCCTCCAACTCATCATGCTTGGTTCTTGGAACCACCATGGTGGGAGCAACAACCGATTCCTTCCTGAGGCCCCGTTCATGCGTGTCTTGGCTTTTGAAGATCATTACGACATCGAAGCCTTGCTTACTGCTGGTGGCGTCAACGTCAACAAACTTGAAATTCAACAACTCTGGGATTCATCAGATGCCATAAACCGCATTCAGCAATTTGCCCCTGATGTCTTGTTGCTGGATCACTACATGCCGCCAAAAACCGGTTTCCAAGTCTTGGAATCCTTGTTCGCATCTGATGTCCATCGCCCGCAAACCGTGGTCGCTATGTCCAGTGAATCGGGCAAGAATGATGCAATGGTGGACTTGGGCGCCGATATTGGTATTGTAAAATTCAATCTTGCAGAACTCATGATATGGCCAAGATAGACCAGATTGTTCTGCTCTTGATGTTTGTCAGCGATTTGTTTCGTTGAGGGATTTTTTCAGTCCTCATCGTAAGGCTGCCAGTCCGCTTGGCCTTCTTCACGGTACCACCAGTAACCATCGTCATCCTGGAACCATTCCGTACCATCCTCATCTATGGAATAATTCTCATCATCCTCATAGGATTCTTCCTCTTCTTCAACCGTAGTTGGATCAGCAAGTCCTGATTCTTGGGATATCAACGCCTTGACGTTTTGAAGTTCGTCTTCTTCATCTGCAAACACTCGATTTTCAGTACGTATTGTCGCTTGGTGATCGCCAGCTTGGATTGCTTCGTCTGAGTCGGCGTAGAAATCTTCGCTCATACGCGCTTTGAACTCATCAAACTCATCACGACCAAAACTACCTGTGAACTCTTTACCTGATGCCGTCATAAGTTCATCCAAATTCTTGCGCTTTCCAAGGTTGAGGTCGGGTGCATCGGGTGCATCACTTGCGTAAAAAGCGTCTTCCTCAGCGAATTTAGGGAAAGAGCGACCTTTGGGGTCGGCTTCTTCAATGGCCTCGATAACAAGGTCGTGTTCGTCTTCATCAATCTCTTCTTCTTCGTATGCAGTACCTACAACATCGACCAGCTTTTTCAGGGCTTTTCCAAGTTTCCGCTCATCGTTGGCATGTTCATTTGCGAGTTTTTCGACTTGCTTGAGAAGACGTTCGTATGGCGTACCGGTGAGAGCGCCGAGCAATCGGCCGAATCCTCCACGTTTCTTCTTCGCCATGTAATGCGGTTGTGCTCCAGTGTTTTCAAGCATTCTCCTGCAACCGTCCCTTGATGAAGGATGATGCAATGGCATTGGTGTGGTCGAAGCTTGGTTGATTGAAGCGATGCGTTCTTACAACGCTGAATCGTATTCGATGAGGGACGCATATGCTGCACAATTGCATCTGCCAGGACCAATTTTTCAAGATCTTGTCATTTGGGCACTCCAATCCCTTCCAGACGAAATTCTCATCGGACTTGATGCCGACTCTGAACGCAAACACATCCAAGAAGTTGAAGCCGCATTCGAAGGACAGGAACACGTTTCGAACCTTTTCGGAGGACAAGGATATGTCATAAAGGAGGCTCATGTGGTAAATCGTGGAGACTCCTATTCGGTTCATCACCTGCCCGAGGAGTGGACGGATGACCTGTTTTCTGGACAACGTGGTTCAAGAGCAGGAAGATTCATCCATTGGTTGCATACGCATCCAAATGCTCCCGCAATACCAAGCAGAGCAGATACGGATGCCGCTCAGGATACAACGGGCGTGGACATGATTCTTGGGTTGAGATTTTCACCAGAAGGTCCGCTACCATGGTTTGATGATGTTGATGGAACGCGCAGAAGTCTTGGAACCGAGCACGCAACCAAATCGAAACGCTCTTGGTTTTCAAGAAAGGAACTTCCTGTCCTTGGCGTAGCACCAACTGGGCATTCAATCCACGACATCCAGTTGATTGCTTTCCACAAATCTGGACTCGGCGTCAATGTCCTTCTGATCGACGAGAGCGGCTATCCATACGGCTGGGATGACTTAGCCTGAAATTTCACTGTAAATTCTCTCAAGTCGTTCAGGATTAACGCCCATATCACCAATTCCCAAACGGGATTCGGAATGGAGTTCAATCCGGGCAGAGGTTTCGTCTATTTTTTCAATCGTTATCAAGACATCATCCGGGAATTGCCAAAACGGTGTGTGCTCAACAAAGTGAACAAAATACTCAGATTCAGACTGTTTCTCTTCCAGAATGTTGCAATCGCAATCGGTAATGTATTCTGAAAGATTGCTGACAATCCGTTCAATCGAGCGTTCGAGAACCGTCGGTTTCGCCTCCATTCTGTAGGTCGCCTCGCCTCCAAGGTGAGCGCAGTTTGAACTTACGTCCGGGCACGTCTCCATGGTGTTGATAGTCTCATCTTGAGCCGCCACAAGGACCCATGCTTGAACCATCAACCATGGCGATGCCACGAGGAAGAGGAGCATGATTGCTTTCGTAAGTTTACTGTCCATGAAAGACCTCGATTGTTGTCTGGAGTTTGTATTGCGCCCTCTTAATGCGTCGTATTTTACCATGTGCCCAATTTATGGGAGGTCTTCACAACAAGAACCGTTGTACAAAGGTAAACAACACTCGTACTTCACATCACCGTTCGATGCCAACGACCGTCTTGAAATTCGTAGATCATCGGGACACCGGTTGGAACCTCCAAACCAAGCACTTCTTCCTTGCTCAATCCTTCAAGATGCATAATAATACTGCGAAGTGAATTTCCATGTGCAGCAACAAAGAGATTCTTTCCTTGTTCATATGCTGGCAAGAGAACGGATTCCAGGTATGGGATTGTTCGTGCAGCCGTCAATTCAAGGCTTTCACCGTTCGGTGGAGGAATGTCATAGGAGCGACGCCAAATCTTGACTTGTTCATCCCCAAATTTGTCTCGTGTTGCTTGTTTGTTCATCCCTTGGAGATCACCGTACATGCGTTCATTCAACTGCCATGAAACGAAGACTGGAAGAATATTGGAAGCATCTGCATCCTCATGCATCTGTGACCATTCAACCATTTTCTGCTCATTTCCACTCATCTGGCCCCCAGAATCATGGTATTGCAGAACAGGCGTTTTACCACTCTTGTGTTGGCTTAATGCAAGCATTGCTGTCATTTGAGCCCGAATCAGGGTTGAGGTGTGAACCTCGTCAATTTCTGTATCGGCTATTGTTCGACCGCCAGCGAGCGCTTCATCGATTCCAACTTGGGTCAACGGAACATCAACCCAACCAGTAAACAGGTTCGCAGCATTCCACATCGATTGACCATGTCGCATCAAGATGAGTGAGGCCATGGTCGACCCATTGGTTGGTGGAACATCAAGGCTACGACATGAAAGGAACTACTTTATGAGAATAAAATTACAGCAGAATCATGAGGTTTCGAATTGAGCAATGGGCTGAAATAAAAATCTACTTTGACGAGATGTTTCGTGGTCTTGGAAAAGTCGAAACCTCGGAGGAACTGATCAAGTTCTCATCGATTGAACC
>PBSP01000052.1 GCA_002726845.1 Methanobacteriota archaeon
CAACGGTCTACTCGCTCAAGGATATACACCAGAACAGGCTTCAATGTATACAAAGCAGTATTTCCCTCAATTCAACCACTGAATTGAACTGTATTTTGAAGCGGCGCAGTATTCAAATGCGGTTTGATGCAATCACGTGAGGACTTCGAGCAATCGGTCTTGCTCTGCAGCCATTCGGAGTTCCATAGCAATACGACGGCCACTGCTCATTGGTTGGCGCCAGAGAGCGTTACCGTAGGGGTGACCCACGCTGACGTGGACGTTGGTTCCCCCACCTAACCTTGGAGCAACGTCGTAGATCCAATAATTCATGTCCTTGTCGATGCATGTCTGCAAGCAGAACGGGCCAATGATTCCAGGACTGTAGTGCTCCTTACTTGCGTTGACGAATTTTTCTCCCAATTCAAACGCCTTCTCCAGCAAGGACTCTCGAATGGTGGCAGTATTGTGCCCAACAACAGTCATTTCTGGAATTTTTTGATGTGCCGGCATAGTCATTTGCTGCGGGGCGGGTAGCCGGACATGTCCATCCAATGATGATTCGAATCTCCAATCAACGCCGAGAAGTTCCAATTTTTCTCCTTCATCAGCAAGTGGACTGTAAAAAAAGTTGAGATTAAACACTGGGCCAATCACATAGCGTTCAATACGAGCACCATCAAGCGAAGCTTGGTCAATAATTCCATCTTTCAAAAGAACGCTTGACTTTTCCTTGTATTCTTCGTAAGAAGCACAAGTAAAGAAACCACGCTCAAGTTTCTTCTGTGCGTGGTGAAGTTTAACGATAACAAGACAATCAATATCTTCTGGGTTTTCAATCGCTTCAGGATACGGTAGTCCTGCTTTGTCCAGAATCCAATAGTAATCTTGTTCTTCTGTTCTTTCTTCCATTCGTAACATGTTACGAGAACCAAAAAGAGGAACTTTGAATTTGTTTTCAACGTCCTCGATTGAGGAGTAGGAAGTAAACGACCGATTGGGAATGTATACAACATTGCGTTTTCTCATCTCAATTTGCATGGATTCATTCATGATATCGTTGAATGAAGGCATAACGATTGCTTTGTCGACCATGCCGCGAAGCACACGTCCGGAACTCGATCGTTTTGTTTTGAAGTAATTGGCGTAGGTCTTGTGACGTCCGTCCTGACAATAGGCAACCGTTGGAAATCCTTCCTCGATTCCACCATCACAAATATCCAATGCAGAGTGCGATGCAGTCATCCCAATCCGGAGTTTCATCCTGTCGTACTCTTCGATGATTTGTGCAATATCATCACGTTGAAGCATGGTTCTCATCCTTTCCTCGTCAAGCACGGTCTTTGATACCATCGATTCAGCAACATCATTAGTCAAAGCGTTGCAATTCCATCAATTCTTCGGTTGTGAGCGTATCTCCAGACATCAACTTGCTCATCAAATCTTGAACTTCAACTCGGGCTGCTGGGCGTTCACCTTCACCAGCTTCTGCACTGCGTCTTGCTCGCATCATGTCTTGAATTGAGTGAAGACATCGCAGTGAAACGATATAGAATCGGTGTGCTTTGTCGGCTTCCTGTTTTGTGTTGCGCAATTCACGGTGTTTGGAATTTGCTCGCTCACGTTGCTTGTTAACTTCCTGATCCCACTGAATCATCAAATCGTGTGCTTCTTGTGCAGCCGCCGCTGCCTCTTGGACGGATTGGTGGGCTTCGTCGTGTTCTTTTCGTGCTGCAGTGAGTTCTTGGTTCTCACTGGATTCGGTATTGAGAAGTTCTTGCTCTTTTTTCATTTGTCGAATCTTAGCGTTGAGATCCTTGAGTCGCTTCATTACCTTTCCTTCGTTTTTTCCTGTGTGCTCTCCACGCTCGAATTCACGTTCAAGGCGATTAAATTCGCGCTGGAGTGATTGCAAGGTAATTGGGCGTTCCCGACGTCCCCTTGGTCCGCGTTCGGTTGGTTTTTCTTCGGGTTTGTCGGTGCGGAGTTTGTCTCGTATTTCTGAGACCTTCTTACTCGCTTCATTTCGCAGGCCCTTCTTTTCACGTACAACTTGATTCATTTGTTCCCGGACTTGTTTTTGTTGATCGGAGAGTTTAATCAATTCACGAACTTCTGCGTTGAATTCATTTCTTTGGGAAACGAGTTCCTTGGTTTTCTCATTCCATGAATCCCTTTCCTCGCGGTACTGGGTCGCTTTATCGTCAAGAATTGAGCGTCGTTCTTCAAAGAGTTGTTTGAAATCATTCATCGTGTTCACTCTCGTTCTGTGGCAACCTTGGATATGCCACAAACAACGGACCTATCACGCCCATATAACCCCTTCACTCCAGCAAATAGATTCTAACACAGCCAAAAGGAATGTTCAAAATCATCGAGAAGTTGCTTCGTATTGGTGAGATATTGTTCCTGGGTGGCTTACAAGGGATGGAGCGCGTGGTACAATCCGATTTTCACGCTCCATACATCAGTCTCATAACAGGGCCACCGGGGTCTATGAAATCCTCATTTTGCTTAACGCTCTTGACAAACCATCTCAACAGAACGGGGGAATTCGGCTTGTACTGCACTGTCGAAGAGACGGTTGACTCGCTGATGCGCAATGCCGCTAGTCTTGGATTGCATCTACCAATGAACCTACAAGTGACGGATTTCACTGAATTGCGCAGAGAAAATGAGGATATGGATTATCTTAAATTTACAAGAAAAATGATTGAGCACTTCAAGCAAACACATGGAGATCGGTTTACAACATTCGTTTTGGATTCTCTAGGTGCAATCTACTCACTCACAACGGTTGATGAAGCAATGAGAAAGAAGATGTTTTCATTTTTTGACTTTCTTCGATCAATGAACCTAAACGTGTTCCTAATTACGGAACGCAACATNGGAAATCATGCGGAATTGCAGGGTAANGAAGGCTTCCTNGCTGATGCTGTTATCAATATGGGAATGGATCACCGGAATGGAAAATTGGTTCGGACATTGCAAGTTGAGAAGATGCGTCATGTTCGTCATGCAATGGAAAAGCAAGCGGTCGACGTTGGGTCGCAAGGGCTTGTCGTTTTAGGCCCTCTTTTTGAGTGAATCGATGAGCAAGTCGATGGCACCGAGATTGACATTTGCTTCTGTCCGTACCAAGAAAATCGAAGATTTGTTTTCAAAGAAAACCGCACATCCTTCATTGCCAATAAGCGTCAGACGGCTCTTTTTGTTGAGCAAAGCACTGAGTTGTTGAAAAGAAAGTCCTGTGTTGTTGTTTTCCTTATCGAGGAATTCAACTGAAATCACATGGGGAATTTCACGAAGTGCGTCAAGCGTTTCTTGCACAAAACAAACTCATTGTTGGGGTGTATCATTGTTTGGATGGTACGGTTGAAGTTTTCCACGCATGACATAACCCATACCTTGGCGGTAATAGTTGTGAAGTTCTTGAGCGATTACCAAACCTCTTTTTCTATAGAATGAAATGGCACGACTATTCGAAGCACGAACCTCCAACTGCACATTACAATAACCCAAGGGGAGGAGGTTGTCAGCAAGCATGTTCCAGGCCATCGAACCCCAACCCTTTCCCCGTGCACCCGAATCGAGCACAAACGAAACAATACGGACGGTATCTTGCTTGAACGGTGTTGTCCACAAAAGCCCTCGCATTGCGTTTGGAACTATGTCTTCTGAATCCAAAAGCATAAGATTTCCATCCCAAGATGGTACAGGCAATGTTTGTATTGATCCAATGAAGTACTCTTCTCCTGTACCGTCGAGAAACAGGTGCTGGACGGCTTGCACCCATTCAAGAGAAAGTTGAGAAGGGGAAAGGCCATCACGCCACCCCGCAACCACAGCATCACTTCCTTGTTTCTTTGCGGCCACGTTTCCGTCCTTGACGGATGTCAATGCGCTGTGAATTTCGCTTTTTTGATGGACGTTGCTTTTGTTGGTTTGTTTTTACTTCACTGGAACCGATGCTTGCAATTCCTCCCTTTGAGAGCAATGCATCCAGTTCGTTCAACGATAAGGAATCCCCACTCGAGGCTTTCTGTCTGACCTCATTTATGTTTACTTCGGGTGCGCGCTGGCGTCTCGGTCTTGCCTGATGGTTGTCCATACGGCGTGTATTGTTGCGCTGTTTTTTGCTCGAAATACGCTGCCAAGCTTCTAGGCGGCCTATTTCTCGTCGAAGTTCGTGTTTCGTAGTGTATTGCTCGTTAATGGAGCGTTGAAGCAATTTGGCGTTTTTCTGGAACTCTCGCACACTCTTAGGATTCAAGTGTATGCCTTCGAGAGCTGGATTGTTTTCAATCAATTGTTCAAGAATGTCCGTCTCCCTTTTTCTTGTTTTCTTCAAGGCTCGGTATTCTTCATTCTGTTCACGACGAAGGCGAATAAAATCTTGATGTGCTTGATTTGATTGGAGTGATGCCTCGTACATTGCTTGAAGTTCAAAGAAATAAGCAAAATCACCTCTCTCAACCCCTAGACTTGGTGCATTGAAGACGTCAACCTCGGAGGTAAGTTTGTCGAAGATACGTAGCAGTTCTTCTTTGATTCGTTTGGTTGGGATGGCAATTCGTTGGTTTATTCCGTCACGAACTTCTCGAATTTCTTGAACTTTCAGACTCAATGGACGTAGTTCAGCGAGGATCTGCTGCCGATCGGACTTGGCGATTCGTGTTTCTTTCAATCCACCACGAAGCAAATCCAAGAGTTCCTTGGAATTTTGACGTTCCTCTACAAGGCTACGAATTTGGCTCTCTACGGTTTCGAGATTGGTCTGCATTGCTTCAAGGCGCGTTGTAATTTCATCTTTTGATACGTTTCTTAAATCATGAAACAAGTCTTCAGGTTCCTCATCGATATCGATTACTGGTTCGCAAATTGTTTGCCATGAAGCTCCTTCCGATATTAGCTGAATCGCTCGCATAAACTCGTTTTGTATGGACATTGCACCCTCTGCGCGAAGCACTCGGGACAGGTCGTGATCGTGGTCGAATGGGTCTTCAATAGGCATGACATGAGCCATCATTCCATCTTCTGCACCGGTAACAACCTCAAGCGGCAACGGCCCCGTTTGCTGCCATTTCTTTTCCTTGGTAGAGAGCGGATTGCCTGAACGAATCGATACAACCATGCTTTCCCAATCCCAACGCGTTGCAAATCGATCAAAGAAACTGATCAACAACGAGGCAAGCGTTTGTGCGTTTTTCGATGCGTAGGCATCATCGTTGAACCCAACATCGTATGTCGTGCCAAGAAATGATATGGGCTTTGAGGCGTTTTCGTGCTGTCGATTTGGAACGAGAGGAGGTTGAACCAATTGCGCATGTTGGATGCATAACAATGTCCAAGCATAAGAGGAAAGGGTTCCTTCGAAAGCGTTGTTGACTCCACGGCGGCTTGCCCAATACTTGACCATCTGGACCAATTGTTGAAGCCGTTTCTCTTGCGCATAGGATTTCATCAACATCGAATTGTAGATTGCAAGACGGTTGTCCAATGAGATGTCAACATCCAAACCAGAACGCGGGTCTCTGAATTTTACGATGGGTATTCGGGCTTTTGGAATTACTTTGATGTCTTCCATGCCTTCCTCATGAAATAGACCAGATAGTTTTCTCAGGACCTTTCTCGGTGTTTTGTTCTTGAAGGAGAGGCACAAGTCGAGGTCACCTGTGCCAATCGAGAGATTGGTGACGCTGGAACCAAATGCTTCAAGCATGGAATTTTTTCCAAATCTACGGAAAATAACTCCTTTCAAGTGCTTAGTAAGCGATTCTCTACTTTTGGCTTTTGCATCGCCAATTTTCTTGAACAACTTGTCGAAATCAGAATCCAATTTGTCCATTATGTCCTTGTCGATATTCGCCAAGTCGGGGATTTCAATTTCTTCAATGAGGTGTTTGTAGAGGTTTGGCCAGCGTTCCTGCTGATCTTTGGAGAGCCCTGTTGTGGTGCAAACACTCATTCTTCCTCACCACTTTTTTTCTCTTGTTGGCGTCGCTCCCGTGCCAGAGCACGGGTTGATTTGCCACCCTCTCGCACCCGTTGGGCATCAACAAGCAATTCGTGAAAACCGTGCTCCAAGCATTTCTTCCAGAAGTCGATACCTCGCTGACTCTCATCCAAGGCCTGAGCTAATCTCGTCGTTCGAGCATCAGCGTGTTTCCTTTTCTGCTCGTTTTCGATGTATGTTTCGTGAAAAATCTGGTTCTCGTCATGCAGTTGAACCATCGCTTGATGCGCTTTGTCCGCAGAGTCAAGGAGTTTCTTCGCCTCCTCACGCAATTCTTTCATTCGATTGATGTCAGCAAATTTTTCTTTTCTTGAATCAACCCATTCTTCGTGCTTTCGAATGAGATTCTTCATTTCGTTGAGGGTCGAGCGTTCGTCTACGTGGGTCCCCCAATTGGTTTGCAAAGAGAGATCAAGAGCGTCGAGACGTTGTTGCAGTCGATCTTTTGCCCATTCAGGCTCTGGTTTTGTATCGCCCTTTTGCTGAGGTGTTGTTTCCCGGATTGCGCTTGCTTCAATGAACAAAGCCTTTGCCTTGGCTTGTGCATCGTTTCGTTCTTTTTTCAGAGATGCCACTTTCTTGTTGACATCGTCACGCTTGGATTTTGCTGATCGTGCCATGGATGCTGCTTCTGTGAGCTCGTCACTTCGTGCATCAAGCTGCTCGGGTATCTCCGCAGCGAGCCTTTCCCTTCGATGGAGGATGGCTTTGCCTAACAACTCAGGCGTGATGGCCAAGAGTTCTTCAGGCGTCATGTAAACCGCCCACTCTGCAACCATGAATAAACCTCCCGTCATGTCTTTGTTCGACATCATGCTCAAAAACCTCCACAGTTTGAAGTGCTGTATGGAGGAGTTGCGCAACCGTTTGATAACCACGCTCTTGGTTGTGTTGTTGCTATGTGCGCTTCCTCTACAGATTTCTGTTCAGGCTGATGGGCCTGAAAACGTTCAATTCGTGGGCCTGAATGCTCTAACGTATTCAGGTGCTGATGAGAGCGGTGCATTCACATCAAACTCTACGATTCGGCAAGGTGACCATCTCATTCTTGAAATTCCAATCGAAAACACAGGCGAAACTCCACAAGTTGTTTCTATCGTTCTCAACGTAAGCCAAGCAAGTTGGAACGAAACGGTTTATTTCGCAGACATCACAATCGATGCCTTAACGACCCATGTGGTGAATTATTTTTCATCCTCACGTGTTGTGGAGGGATTGTTAAACGTTGAAATGTCAATCAACAACACGAGCGCGGAGCTCGTTGATTCTGTGGAAGTTGGGCCCCCTCCACTTCCGAGCGTGGATTTGAGCATCGAACTTGTAACGCAATCTTTTGCTTCTGGTGACTTAATCCAGTTCAATCTCACCTCATCGAATGAAAATGGAGAACGTCCATTTGACGGCCATTTGCGTTGCGATTTCCTCGGAGAGCAAGTTTACAACTCATCCCTCGGGTTGGATGTGGAACAGAATCAGTCGAATCTTTTCGATATCTATGCACGGCCCGGTGTTCTTGAATGTCAACTTGGGGGCGACAGAAATCAGTCGGATGAAACGTTGGTTACCTTCTCGCTTGAAGGACTAGCGTCCGCTGTGTTTGATGAAGCAGGGTCAAGTGGTCTCTCGATCAGTGGTGGTCCATGGCACGTCGGAGATGGTGTACAAGCGTCCTTCATTCTCAAGAATCAAGGCGATGCATCAGGCACGGCACAACTTCGCATTGTCAACGGAGATAATGAACATGTCAGTGAAGATCTTGTTCTAGATCCTGGTGCTGCTGGTGAATTGGAGATTGAAGTTTCCGATTTGGATGCAGGTGTTCACAATCTCAGCTGGAGTGTCGTATCTCAAGACGGTCTTGTATTGGCTGGACTTGAAGGGATTTCGACATTGACCATACGAACGCCTCAAGCGATGTTCGCAGATGTCGATGCTCAGGTGGATGCAACAGGTGTCACGCTTCACTGGAATGTGTCCATTAGCGATGGTCTCGATAGGGAAGTCAAACTTCGATACGGCTACCGGGTTTCAGGCACAGACACATTTGTTAATGAACAGATTGTAACACTGGGATCAGGAACTGTAGCCGGTCAAACAACGCTCGGCCAAATACCGGGAAACACGGTTGTTTTGAGAATGGAGCCCATCGGTTGGAGTTCAACATCCAGCAGTTACATCGCCTCATCGTCGTACGAGAGTGTTCTTGCTGCATATTCCTTGAGCATTGATTCAATTCCACTTCCCAAACAACCTTTGCAGGGGCAAGATGTGACTGTGACTGTAAGTTTGCAGAACACCGGCCCCGTTCAAGGCCCCGTTGGTGAATTGTATCTTATGGACAGCAGTGGAAGAATTCTTGCTGAAACATCCACAGAAGCACTTCAGTCAACTTCCTCGCGCAATCTTGATTTTACTTTTGCAGCGCCGTACACTAACGAACTGCTTCTCAATGTGGAATGGCGGTTTGCAGACACGATTCTTGAAGGCGAGCAAAGTTTTTTGTTAGAGCCTGTTGAGCTTGAAGACAAACCATTTGAGGTCCCCTTTGTGGCAATCGGAGGTGGTCTTGCCGCAGCTTGTTTTGTGATTCTCATACTTCATTTGAGGCGAGGTGCCCCCTCCGAACAACCCGGCTCTTCACGGCCTAGCAAGCAAAAGAAATCGAAACCTACGGTCGAAAAGAATGAGCCAGAACCTGTCGAAAAGACCTGCCCATCTTGCAGCAGAACGTTGCGCATACCAGGAGATTACTCTGGAACAGTTCGATGTCCGGATTGTTCCGAAAAGTTTCAAGTTGAAGCCGAAGAGACGTTTGATATTGACGATGAGTTGGACTCAATCGAAGAAGTAGAGCCGTTGGAAAAAACCGTTGAGGAGAAAGTGGAAATATCCTGTCCAGAATGCCCTTCTAACCTCCGTGTCCCTTCAGATTACAAGGGTTCTGTTCGATGTCCACAGTGCTCAGTTGTTTTTTCTGTTATAAAAAATTAAAGAGAAACTCTTGAAGTTAAGAAGTTCTAGGGGGGGACATGGCCGGCCACTTTCAAGAATTTGAAGATCAATACTTGGAGACGATGTACAAATTTTATGAAGAAAACGGTGAAAACGCCAACACGAGAGTCAGAACCGGTGATATCGCTGAGCGACTCGGTGTTTCACCCGCTTCAGCAACTGAAATGATTCAGCGTCTCTCCGCAAAAGGATACATCGATTATGAGCGATACAAAGGGGCAAAGCTCACTGTAGAGGGTCTAAAGCACGGTCAAATGATAAAG
>PBSP01000053.1 GCA_002726845.1 Methanobacteriota archaeon
ATAACGGGCCGAATGCTGCCGATTTCTGAATCGACAGATATTGAGATACCGCTTGAATCTAGCACTTCCTCTGAATGGATGCGCTGGTTGTGAAGAAACGCCCGCATTGCCACACTCAAGGTCTCAGCACTCAAAAGGTCTGGACGATTCGGGAATATTTCGATGTCCAAAACCTCCTCATCGCATCGATCGATGTCCGTCCCAAGGAGTGGGAGACGATGCTCAACATCTGCAATATCATGGTCGCACCCGTGCTTCGATAGCAACGATGCGAGAAGTTTTTGTTCAATGGATATCGTTGGCATATCTTCACCTCAACGAGCAAACCAATGTGGTAGGGGCCGTTCGTAACCTACCATGCGTAAACCGCTGACTGCAGCAGTGTCGTAATCCAGTGCACGAAGATGGGCCCGTTTCAATTGATCGATCGATTCCAGTCCGAGCTGTCGTAATATACGCTTCATGTCGATGGTCAAACCTTGAAGCCAAAATTCAATGTCTTCCAGTTCGAGAACGGGCGGCTGTGTTACTACGAATTGAGCACCAGCACATCGCGAGACGATAATATCATGTGCATCGCAAGTGAAACCAAATTCAAGTGCTGCAATTGTTGATGTGGATTCCAAATTCGTTTTGACAGATCGACCTATAATCGGCAAAGTTGCTGCTTCAGGAATCCCCGTTCCATCTTCAATTTTCGACACTGCAACCTGAAGGTTGTGGTAAACCGAGCGTTGATGCAGTGTTTGGATTCTGGAAATACCTTGTGTAGCAAGGATGGGCGACTCGGGCGTCAACAAGGTTCGTAAAATGACGAGCAGCCCGTCCATTTCCTCATCGTTTAATGCTGGTAGGCTGTCAAAATCAATGCATACTCCCGCAGTGGATGCAGCATGCTGTGCAAGGTCGCACATGGTACGAATGTTGAGCAAAAGAATGTCGATTGGCCTTGGGCGTTCTTCAACCAGAAACGGTTGTGCTTGCACACAAGACAGACGTCCTGATGAATTGGTTCCGGCTGAAAGTAAGAGCTCCCCATCAGGGATAAAAGGCAACACTGGGAGCGGTAGTAGTATCGGTGGTGATTCATCATCCGTTCCGCTGATTAATGCAGCAGTGTCAACATCGTGGTTATCGATGAGCGGTGATTCTTCCATCGACGTGATGCCAATGCTTGACAAATCACCTGACGATACTGCAGCATTGTCGAGATCAAAGTCAACAGCGTCGCTTTTTTCAAGGCAAAATGCATCTGTCCCAAGAGATGCATCGAAAGCCTCCAATTCTTTGTTGATTTTTTTGAGTTCGCTTGCGGTAAGTGGGCGAATCTGAGTCCCTTGGGGAGGTGTTGGGCAACGACCTTCAATGATGATTTTGCCACCTTTCATTGCGCAACCAGCACCGTTACCAACGTCACCTTGCACAACAATGATGCCCTCATTCATGCCATTGCCGAGCCGCTCTCCGACATCGCCCTTGGCAAAAATGAAACCTCCACTCATGTACATGCCCAAATCGTCACCAGCACCACCTTTCACGGAAAGTTCACCGCCTTGCATCATGAATCCCGCACATCGTCCTGCAAACCCTGAAACGGACAATTGGCTTCCTTGATTGTACGCACCAAAGAATGCGCCGGTTTCTCCTTCGATATCGAATCTCCCACCGCCTCCAAAAGAGCTTGTCCAGGAACCCAGTTTGCCTAATGCACGTATACGTGCTCCTTCCGGCATTGCAGGACAGAGGCCGACCTCTCCGTTCTTTGGAACTTCTTCGCCAGATCCTGTCCATCCAATTCGTAGCAATGCGTTTTGTTCGACTGCCGCTTGAAGTCGTGGCAGAAACTTCGCATTGATGCTCATCGAGCGTTCAACGACGTTGTCTGGACCCGCCATGAAACGTCGGTATCCGATGTCGGTCAAATACCCTCTCATCACTACATTCACAAAAACGGAATTACGCTGTCAATTGAACTTCACGAACTGTTTATGGATGTTCAGCCATGCCGAGGGCTTGAGCAGTATGGTGGTCAAGGTCGCAATCAACGGGTACGGAACAATCGGAAAACGAGTCGCAGATGCAATAGATGCACAAGATGACATGGAGATTGTTGGTGTGACAAAAACCCGTCCTTCGTTCGGATGCGATTTGGCTGTTCGCAAAGGCTTCCCGTTGTATTGTACCTACGATACGGATGAAAAAATTGCTGCATTTGCACCCGCCGGTTACGATTGCAAAGGCGGTTTGTCTGATCTTTTGGCCATTGCCGATATTGTTGTTGATTGCTCACCCGGCAAGGTTGGCGCCCAAAACAAGGAAATCTATGACAATGCGGGCATAAAACACATCTTCCAAGGCGGCGAGAAACACGCCATGACTGGGATGTCGTACACATCCAGTGGAAATCATTCTGAAAACATGAACGTGCAGGGAACTCGTGTTGTTTCCTGCAACACAACAGGATTGTCCCGCACACTTGTGCCGCTTTTGCATGCATGTGGGTCTCTTTCTGTTGAATGCACAATGATTCGACGTGCAGCAGACCCGGGTGACTCGAGCAAAGGGCCGATTAACGCTATCAAACCGGTACTCAAGGTGCCCAGTCACCACGGACCGGATGTCATGACGGTTCGTCCTGAGATTTCCATCAATTCTCTTGCGGTAGCAGTGCCAACGACAATTATGCACGTTCATGCGATCGTCGCTACCTTGCCCGAAGGGCATGGAATGACGACTGAATCGGTTCTCGCATTGTGGTCAGAGCAGCCACGAGTTCTCATCATGAACGGTTCTGAAACAGGAATTACGACCACTGCAGAGGTCATGGAGTTTTCAAGAGACATTGGCAGAAAATGGGGCGATTTGCACGAGATATTTGTATGGGAAGATGGTGTAAAACTTGATGGCAACAACCTCTATTATTTTCAGGCCATTCATCAAGAATCGGATGTGATACCAGAAAATGTCGACGCCATTCGTGCGTTGATGGGGCTTGAGTCTGACTGGAAAGCCTCGGTTTTGAAAACGGACGAAGCGATTGCAGCCTACAACGGCTTGTAATCAAAACAGGCGCATCCTCAAAAACCCAAATGCGGTCGGCTACCTATGCAAGAACGTCGCAGGTGTTTCTTCCTGCTGTCTGTTTTTCTTTTCTCATTGGCTTTGCCAATGGTTTCATCGAATGAGCTTCATAAAGATGAAACCGTTGCAAACGAAGATGTTGAAACCGGTTGGCTTCCGTTTGAACCACACTCAATGAAACCCATTGAAATTGAGCAGGTGGACACGAGAATTCATTTGGCAAGTCTTTCTTTCGACCCCATTCAGACGGATTTCAGTGGCATTGTTGATGCATTGCAAGTGTCGAATTCTCTTTATTTGATTCAACTTGCAGTCAACAACGATGCAATCATGGAAGATTTGCAATCGGTCTACAATCTCAATGTTCTCGAACGTCAAGGTCCGGGAGTTTACATTGTGAGGATGTACGATAAATCACAACTCGCTGACATTGGAGAAGAAAATGACGTTCGATGGGTTGGGTCTTATGAACCGTTCATGCGCTCAAGCAGCGATGTCATCGGTTCATTCATCGTCCAATACACGCTTGCAACAGACATCGAGTCCTCACAATTAAGCGCACTGTCTGAATACCTTATCGGACACGGAGCAATGACATCGTGGTGTTCATTGGACATGTGTGAATCTGTTTATGAACACGGCATTCAGGCTCATCAACTTCATTCAAGCATTTCTCACGAGTACGTTCTTTTCGCCCAACAAACCTATGACCTCGCCCTTCACAACAATGTGGCGGCAGATCAAGTTGGTGCAGTGGCTGTAAGGGCAACTTCTTCTCTGGGCCTGGACGGTTCTGGAGAAACGATTGCTGTGATGGATACCGGTCTCGATAATGATTTTCCAGATGTCCTTGGCCGAGTCGCAGCCATTAACACTCAGTTCGGTCTGGACCCTTCTCCAATCGACAGCAACAGCGGTCACGGAACGCACATCGCAATGACCGTTCTTGGTGATGGAAGCGGCGATTCGTCGACCATGGGCGTTGCTCCAGAGGCCAACCTTGTAATGTATGCGCTGGAGCATGATCCAACAGGATATTTCGGACGACAAGGTTCGATTTACGATTTGTTGTCCGATGCGGAACTGAAAACAGCACGTGTCGCCGTCAACGCATGGGGCTCAAACGGAAATTTTGGTTTCTACACGGCCGATTCCCGATCAGCAGATCGTTATGTTTCGAACAATCAGTACCTTCTCCCAGTGTTTTCTGTTGGCGACAACGGGGGTTCAGGNAGTTCTCAACTGACCCCNCCTGGGACGGCAAAGAACGTTCTCTCAATCGGCTCCAGNAACAATGGAAGCATTAGCACATCCTCCTCTCANGGGCCCACATTGGACGGTCGTATCAAGCCAGATTTGGTTGCNCCNGGAGAAGGGATTTGCTCCGCNAGAGCNGAAGAAGCNAAAAATGCGCTTGGCTCGGTTTGTGCCACAGGTGTGCACAGCAACTCNCGTTCNNTGTACATGGAGTTGAGCGGAACATCTCAAGCCACTGCGGTTGCNGGCGGTTCNGCTGCACTCGCTCGTGAGTACCTGCGTGAGGTGGCTGGAATCAACAAACCATCAGCCAGTCTCATCAAAGCGACCTTAATCAACGGAGCTCAAGATTTGGGCACAGCTGATGTTCCGAACAGCCAAGAGGGCTGGGGTCAGATTGATCTTGAAAACAGTCTTTCTCCAACTTACGCTGGTTCGGCATTGACTGTGTTTCATGATGATGCGCGAGAACTTCAAGCAGGCTTCTCCCTGTTGTACTCGTTTGATATGGATGCTTCCAAGGGTGTAGAACTCACGCTTGCTTGGAGTGATTTGGAAGGAAGCGCAAACGCTCCACAATCCGAATCACGCCTAATGAATGACCTAAACTTGGTTCTTCTCTCACCCGATGGAACCACCTATCTTGGGAACAACTTTGCCAACGGGGCATCGGTTGTAGGAGGCTCTTCCGACACTGTCAACAACATTGAACGGATTCGAATACCTGCTGGAACAAACATGCAATCCGGCGAGTGGATGGTCATGGTTGAGCATGCGGGAGGCGGCTCTCAGCGCTTCAGCATTGTTATGTCTGCTGACGCTACCTTGATTCCGAAAGCAGATTTGACCACATTTGGCAACAGCATTCTTCCGTCATCCGTTACACCGCTGGTTGGCGATCTTGTATCCGTGTCGCTTGCCTGGCACAATCAAGGAACGCTTGCATCGGGTGCATATCGGATCCAATTGGAAGACGTCACGGCCGGTGTTGTGCTTTACGATTCAAACCGAACATCCCTTGCTGGAGGGGAACTTGATTCGGTTTCCTTCTTTACACAATTTAGTACTACTGGAATTCACAAACTACGCCTCTCTTTGGACACCAACAATCAAGTCGTTGAATTGAACGATGCCAATTCCGGTGTTGACAACAACGTGCTTGAGTTGGATATCGAAGTGACAGCTCAAGGGCTTCGGGTTATTTTCCTTAATGAAGACGGCTCGATTCCTCAAACCCCAACCGATCGTCAATCTGCGGCTGAGGTTGAGATGGATGTGAGAAACGATACGGGTCTTTCCTTGCCGTTTGTGGTTGTGCATGAAGGTACGGGTGAACGACCTGTGAGCCTTACCGTATCAAGCGTCCAAGAACCGGATTTAGTCTATCCTTCCATATTGAACAGCCCTGAGGATTCGTGGTCGAGGGTTATCAATGCCTCAGGACCGTTCAACCTAAGCGGTCAAGGAACGGAAAATGACACAGTCCATCTTCTGTTAAGTCTCGATGATCTTTCTGCTTCTTTGGATGATTCGATTAAGCGCTTTGCTCGGGCAGGTACCTTTGTTGTCGACGTTACAGCGCGATATCAAAATCAACCAACGGTGTCTCACACTCAACGTTTGACATTCACCATTGATCAAGTTGATTCGGTCGACGTTGTACCGTCAGGTACTGTGGGTGTTTCCGCTGCTCCTGGCGACAGTACTGGTTTTTCCATAGGAGTGCGCAACACGGGCAATTCAGCCGCACAATACACAATGTCGTGCTCTTCGGCATCTCAGTGGCAGATTATGCTTGGGAATTCAAACTCTTCATCACTTGAATTTGAGCCGTTGAACATCTTGCAAGATTTGTCCATGGACGTCAACGTTTTTGTCCCCGGTGTTTCCAATGGCGTTCCCGCCGCTGGCTTTGTTGATCAAGTTACATGCGTCGTTACCTCGCCTACGGATGCATCATTGAATCACGTAGAGATCGTTGATGTTGCAGTTGCTGAATTGCGCACGTTCAAATCCGACTTGTATGGGCCAAACGGAGCGGTTGGTCCCGGAGCCTTAGCTCAACCCATCTACTCCAATACAGGAGATACGGTGTACTACAATCACTCCATATCAAACACTGGAAATACCGATATGGATTTCACGGTAACACTTGAACGCGGCAACCCCACATGGGCTGCACAAATGTCAGTAGACGGCCAAGCCAGTTCCTCGAATCTCGCATTGAACCTTGCTGCCGGTCAATCGGTTGATGTCCAAATCATGCTCCTCGTTCCTGAAACTGCCCGAGAAGGAAACTCCAATACCTACACAATACGGGTTGAACACAGCACTCAGTACTTCACCCTCAACACAACGTCCATCATTGTCTCAGACAACCTTGACATCGCTTTAACAGCGATTGATGAGGGCGTTGTAACAACACCGGTTGGCGGGGAATTTACTTTTGTGAACCTCAGTGTTTCCAACATTGGAAATGCGGTTCTTGATTTGTCATGGAGTCTTGGACTCGTCCCTGATGGTTGGACTGTCAATTATGCAAATCCACCATCAAACATTGACGTTCTGTCTCAAGCAGATGTTGTTCTTGCGATTCGGCCTCCAAACCAGACCGAGATCGGCACAGGATTCGATCTTCGGCTTTACGTTAACGGAAGCAACAACAATCGATACGTCGTCACCGAAGCAATCCTTCCCGTGGAAGTGCCAGCCAGTGATTTTGCGGGTATAGCCAGCGGCGATGAAACAGCACCTCTGTTGTTCATATCACGCGGTGAATCAGGCCAACAAAAATTCACATTGACCAACGAGGGCAACCAGCCTTTGAGTGGACAACTCAGCGTTGAAGTACGAGATTCCGAGGGTAACATCGTAAGCGATCGCTCAGCTACAGTCTCCCCTGAGAGTATTTCATCGCTACCGGTCGGACAGAGTCTTGAATTGGTGGCAGAGGTGAAGACGGATTTGGACGCCGCCGACGGTAGGAACCAACTGGTGGTAATTTTCACTTCAGATTCTGGAGTGGTTGTTGAATTTTCGGCTGACACGAGTGTCAGTGTTCAACAGTCTTCGGGCGGTCTTCTCAACATGTCACCCTACATTGCCTATCCCGTGTTGGGATTGTTTGCGTTGCTCATGCTGATCGGGGCTCGCAGGCTAAAATCATCGGCGAAAACCGAGGATGAAGAGCCCGAATTGATTTCGCCTGGTGCACACGCAAACCCTGACATTCACGGTACAAGACGCGATGAAGTGCTTGACATTAGTCACTCTGTAAACGAAATGGCATCTGGAGAGGTCTCACAGGATGAAATTGCCGCTGCATTAGCGCAATCGATGGATTTGCCAGCGATTAAAGCGGCTCCTCCTGCGGGATTGCCGCCCGCTGGATTGCCGCCCGCTGGATTGCCGCCCGCTGGATTGCCGCCCGCTGGATTGCCACCCCAGCAATCACCAACAACTCCAGTGGTCAAGGCTCCGCCGCTTCCTTCAGGCCCACCGTTACCTCCTGGAGGTCTTCCAGATGGATGGACAATGGAGCAATGGAATCATTACGGCGAACAGTATCTGCAACGCATGGGGTTGAAGTGATACGTTCAAATGGAAGATGGGAAACGTTGGATTATGCTCAACATTGTATTGTTTGGACCACCTGGTGCAGGAAAGGGAACGCAAGCACAACGGATGACCGATGCGACTGGTTTGCCTCAGGTTTCGACCGGTGATATGCTCAGGGCGGCTGTTAAGGCACAAACCGAAGTTGGTCTCGAGGCAAAGAAATACATGGATGCGGGAGCACTTGTTCCCGATCAGGTCATCATTGACTTGATTAAGGAACGCGTCAAACATGCAGATGCGCAAAATGGGGTCATGTTCGACGGTTTTCCACGAACCGTTCCACAGGCAGAAGCCTTAGCAGAGATTGTTGAGGTGTCCATCGTTTTGGCAATCGATGTCCCCGATGAGCGCATTGTTGAGCGCATCTGCGGTAGGTACAGTTGCGGAAATTGTGGAGATGTATTCCATGATACATTCAATCCGCTACCAAAAGCGGGATGTGGTTGCAGCACGTTCCTGGAAAAACGAAGAGCTGACGATAATGAAGAAACCGTGACTGCGCGCCTTGAAGCCTATCATCGCCAAACATCCCCACTGGCTGATTATTACCAGAATGCTGGCCTTTTGACCGTTGTTGATGGTGACAGAGACATCGATTTAATTACGGAAGATCTCCTAAAAGCACTCAACTAGGTGTATCGAATGCAATCGAGACATCAACGACGGAAAAACAGGCGTCGACAACATGCGATGCAATCACAGAATCGATTGCTAAGTCTCATAGGTGATGTGCAACATCACCCGCAAAATCATCGTGAAACATGGGCGAAACACGTATACAAAATTTCTCGGAAGAATCGAATACGATTCACCAAAGAAGCAAAACGATTGGTATGCCGTTCTTGCGCAGCGTTGCTTATTCACGGGACGACGAGTCGCATCCGTTTACGGAATGGAGTCAAAATCGTTCACTGTATGAAATGCCAATCAACCCGAAGAATCCCTTACAAATCCATCAAGAGGTAAACGCATGAAAATACCCGATTCAATTCTACGACGTGCCAAAGAAGCATCGTTACCGATCACACTTCGAATTGGAAAATCGGGCTTAACCGATGCGGTCGTCGTTGAATTGGACGGTCAATTGTCTTCTCGAAATCTTGTCAAAGCAAAAGTGAATAGGGGATTGTTTACGCGCGAGGATCTCAAACAGGTGTGGTCTCACCTTGCCGAACAAACGACGAGTCATGTCATCTTCGCACGTGGAAACGTTGCTGTATTTTGGAAAAATTAGCGTTGCCAATACCCAACGCTCAATAAGGTCATGTTATTCGAATTGCCATGGGCGGTAGTTTTCTTTTCACACGCCGACATCCAGCACAACTGATTGCACTTCTCTCTTTGATTGTCGTCGGTACGATGTACTTCATGCAAAGTGGCTTTGCGGCAGGTGGTGGAGATGGAATACACCTCGACATCACCGTAAAGGACGGGATGGAAAAGCAAGCCGTTTACGTCGGACTCGGCATTCTCTTGTTCGTCTATGCTCTCATCATTACCGAGGTCGTTCACCGTACACTTGCTGCAGCACTTGGTGGGCTTCTCGCTGTTATCGCCCTGAATTTTTACTCCGTTGAAGACACGCTCAGCCTCAAAGCAGTAACGACCATGATCGACTGGGAGACGATTGGCCTTCTACTAGGTATGATGGTCATGGTTGGTGTCATCTCTCATACGGGTGTGTTTGAATGGTTTGCAGTGCAAGCGTACAAGAAAAGCGGCGGTGAGATTTGGACACTCGTTGTTATCTTGTGTGCAGTTACTGCAGTATTGTCAGCATTTTTGGACAACGTTACAACCATGCTACTGCTTACTCCAGTTACGATTCAAATTGCGAAAGTACTCGACATCAAGCCAATACCAATCCTGATTTCCGAGGTTTTGTTCTCAAACATCGGTGGTGCTGCCACCATGATTGGAGACCCGCCAAACATCATGATTGGATCGGCAATGTCACCGTCAGCAATCGAAGGAAACAGCAATCCCGAGATTGCGAATCTCGCTTCTGATGGTGTTACATTCAACGACTTCATCATTGAAATGGCACCTGGAATCTTGCTCACAATCGTCCCATCCTTCATGCTTATCCGCTGGCTGTACAAGGACGAGTTCAGTGGTCGACGTGACCGTGACATCACCGAACTTGAGCGACAGTATGCCATCAAGGATATGAAGGGCCTCAAAGTGAGCGGTACTATTCTTTGTCTGGTTATCATAGGATTTTTCCTTCACCCTGTTGTTCACATCGCCGTATCTTGGGTTGCTTTAGGAGGTGCTGTTATCATGCTCCTTGCTACAAACCCGCACGAACTGGAAGAGCCCTTGGAACACGTTGAGTGGACAACTTTGCTCTTCTTTGCTGGTCTGTTTGTTCTCGTTCATTCGTTGCAGTACATGGGCGTTATCGACTACATTGGAAGTTTCGTTGAGAAAGGTATTGAATCATTTAGTGAAGAATACAGACTTGCTGCTGCTGTTGTGATTATTCTCTGGGTTTCAGCTATCGCTTCTGCCTTTATCGACAACATTCCTTACACAGCTACTATGATTCCTATCGTACTCTCGCTCTCTGTTGAACTCAATCTTGCTCTTGGACCATTGATTTGGGCCCTTGCCTTTGGCGCCTGTCTTGGTGGTAACGGTACGTTGATTGGTGCTTCAGCAAATGTGGTTACTGCGGGATTGTCCGAAGAAGCGGGCTATCCAATATCGTTCAATGAATTCTTCAAGGCGGGATTCCCTGTCATGATTCTCTCGACCTTCATTGTCACCTTCTACATGGTGCTTGTCTATGTTGTTGGTGGCGAAGATGGTGGCACGACCTGGAAGATTGCTCTAACTTGTATCGCTCTCATCGGTATTATTGCTCAATATTCTCGTGGACGCGCTAAAGGAAAATCACCAGCGGAAGCGTTGGTTGACGATGATGCTGAAGAAATCATTTCTGCAATCAAGTCTGTGGTTATCTCCTCTTCAAAAACCGACCCAACGGTTGACTCTGAAGAGTAGACACGTCTAAGCGTTGGATTGAAGAACCGAGCGGTCAACGCCAATTCGGGGTCAGTATGAACGAGTGCGGAGTTTGCGGAATCCTCTACTTGGCTGGAGGTTCATGCCCTGCGTGCGGGTCGCTTCTTCAGAAAGAATCCGAAGACTTCCAAGATGCGGACATGATTCTTCCGAATGAAGTGCCTGGACTTGACGATGCTGCCGAGGCTTGGTACGACCTCGAAGGAATCGATAAGCCTGCAGAAGTACCTGTTGTAGAGACTCAATCGAACCTTCCGTTTGGATTCGGGGGTGAGTCGTTAACCAACGTATCCCGATTGCCTTTTGGTATTGGAAGTCATCGTGACGGAATTCCGTTTGATGTTGAAGAAGCGGAAGTTGAGGAATCCACAACTGCAACTGAAACCACGGTTGAAGAACAACATAAGCGAACTGAGGAGAGCGAGAAGACGCAATCCGAGCCTGAACCCGTCGTAGAATCTGCGGTCCCTCCTATACCTGATGTTCCAGAACCTGCGGACAGCAATACAGAATCGAGTGCAAAACAAGAACCAATACGCATCACAGCTATACCGATTGAAGAGGCCGAACCGGCCCGTGTCAATAAACCAGAACTGCCAACTGACGATATGGGTAGTGAGCAAATTTATGCGATTGAGGATGATGTTGTCGAAGTTGTATTTTCCGATCTTGAGGACACGATTGTCCATGTCGACCATGGGGCAGTGGATTCCTTCGAACGACCGCAAGTAGTGGAATACAGCGAGAAGACATTTACGCCTTTTGATTTGCATCCCGCTCGTGCAATGACGGTACAGGCATCTCAAGATGTGGAAGTCAAAACCTTGGTTGAAGAAGGATTCATGTCGATCGGCCGGGGCGACTGGCGTGGTGCAGCACGGGCGTTCCAAAGGGTCCTTGCAGGCGTGCCTAGTGATGTTGGTGCGATGAACAATTACGGTATTTCCTTGTTGCAAGTGGCCACGCACATGCAAGAATCCACCGATCCAGTAGACGTTGCAAATGCAGCAACACAATTCGAGGCCTCCATTCTATCGTTAAGAGAGGCGGTACGTGCGCAACCCGAGGAGGCTGACCCACTCTACAATCTAGCGCAAGCCCTCTTGTTAAGTGGGCGCGAAGAGAAAGCTTTGAATTTGATTCAAATGGTGCCAAATGAGTTTAAATCTGCATCGCATTTTGTCAATCTTCATGCTGCCATACTTGCGCAGCTTGGTCAATACGGTGAAGCCAAATCGATTCTTGCATCGATACAATCAGAACCGTTGGTTTCTCAGAACCTTCTCAAACTGCCATCATTATGACGATAATTACCGCTTGATGATACGTTCAGGGAGAAATTGACATCCGATTTCTTCATATACGTGGGGTAGGTCGGAATGTTGCTTAGCACCTCGGCAACTGCTGTCGGGGGAAGGGCTGAGGAGAATCATCCCTCGAGGAGGTGGTTTTCTGTGGAGGCCGAATTGGCATGACTAGATACCGAAGGGTTACTCGCATGGTGTGGAATACATACATGTGATGCTACAACCCAACTGGGGGATCGCTCGGCTCGAGTGCCGATG
>PBSP01000054.1 GCA_002726845.1 Methanobacteriota archaeon
GCTCGCATGGGCGCTGTTGGATTGCGGGATCTCAACGTCTCAACGTATCCTTGGGATGAAGAACGTATGGAGCCCGATATTGATGCATCATGCAAACTCATTCGAGACGTTCAGCCAAAAATTACCCTAGTCGGCCAATCGGTGTTTCTATTTCCTACTCCGCTACGAGAGTTGGCTGACGCTGCACACGAAGTTGATTCGACAGTGATGTACGATGGTGCCCACGTATTGGGTCTGATTGCAGGAGGAGTCTTTCAAGACCCACTGCGTGAAGGCGCTGATGTGATGACGGGATCTTCGCACAAGACCTTCCCTGGGCCGCAAGGTGGATTCCTGTTGTCTTCGAGTGAGGATCAAACTTTTCATCGTCGCTTAAACAATGCCATGTTCCCGGGTGTCTGCTCCTCTTATCATCTCCATCATGTTGCGGGTAAAGTGGTTGCTCTTGCAGAATTTGAAGCGTTTGGTCAAGCATACGCCAGCGATATCGTTCGCAATGCCAAAGCGTTTGCATCTTCCCTCGCCAGCGAAGGGTTCGAAGTGCTTGCCGAATCAAGAGGTTACACTGCATCGCATCAGGTGTTGACCCGCCATGGAGAAATTGATTCAGGCGCAGGTGCAAGAGCCGCCAAGAGACTTGAGGATGCAGGCATTATTACAAACATGAATATGTTGCCAGGTGATACAAAGGCTATGACTCCCTCAGGGCTACGTCTTGGTGTTCAAGAGTTAACCCGTGTCGGAATGGGGATAAATGAAATGACTGAAGTCGCCGAACTATACGCTCGAGTTCTCATCAAAGAGGAAGATCCCGCATCCGTCCGCCGAGATGTTCACCAACTGAAATCCAATTTCCAGCACGTCCATTATTGCTTTGATTCCGAAACCATCCCTGCTTACGAAGGGATGTGAGGGCATCAAAACTTCAGAGCACGTGGTGCTCAAAGGTCAAAATGGGCACATTCATAATGCCTTCATTGGCGATGTTATGATTTGGAAAATCCATGAATTCCACGCCTGGTGGAATAACTTCGAAGCGTTGATTGATCACCCTCTGAGTAGAACCCTGATTAACGCTCTCATTGATCACATGGAAGTTGAGCGCTATATCGCACCCAAGCGTGGGTTGTTCGGGATGAATAAGTTTCGAATTCAATTGAATACACTGAGTTCAAATCTCGGTTGGGGATGCGTTGATTTGCAATCGCACCAAGTGACCAATAGTGCCCAATCTTTGTGTTCTGTTGCGCTTGCACAATACGCCTTGGAAACTCTGGATCGGTGCCGGTACAAGGCTCGCTGGGTGGAACCACATCCGCTCACGGTGCAATTGGAGTTGGATCGGTCACAAAATCCGATGATTCCACCAAATTCTAATCGCGCTCCTTGGTCAAATCCACAAAAAAAATCCACCGATGGGGGTGTAATAATCGAAATTGATTCCGTAAAGGACAACGCCTTACGATTGGACGGTGAGCGTGTTATGCTTGTGCCAGCCAACGCTATGGAGCGGTTTGTGACTGCTTGCAGCCCATACGCTCCTGAACGAGTTGCAGATAAGTTTTCATGGACTACAACAATGGAGCCCAGTACAGTAAATCTTCTCCAGGCTACCATAGAATCAGTAACCGGTATGTTTCTTCAAAGTGAAAGCCCAGTTTACATCATTGATGGATCCAGTTGGAATTCTTACATAGAGCATTACATTAGTCACAGAGGTTGGGGCACATTGAACGATGTTGATTATGATGAGGGCACGTTCGTTCTCAAGGTCAGGTTAAACAAAATACCGCTGTTTCCGTTCGCCGTTGGTATGCTCGCAGGTATGTGGCAGCGTGCTCACGGTCGATTCTGTCGAATGTCAATAGAAGAATTTGAAACCGATTTCCGTTTAAAATTTGAGTCGTTTTTGGATTACCAAAATCATTGAATTGGATGAGAGCAGTTCTTCGAGCTTTGAGCATTCAAGGTCAAGGTTCATAACCGAACCATGTCGTCGACGAAGTAGTCAAGGCGCGGAGGCTACATCCTATGTCACTCAATCACAATCAAATGGCTTATGCTGCAATCATTTCGACACTCATATTTGGGTCACTATTCGTAGGGATTAGTGGGTTCTATCAAACCTCATCGGGAATTGGTGATTTTGACAGTGCTGCAGAAGAGGATATCACTCCCGACGTTGCGATTCAGTCCGAGACTCCCATCGACAACGATGAGGACATTGGGGATGGGCTTCCGGACATCTTAGAAGTGTCTCAGTACGGTACAGATCCAAACGATATTGATACAGATGATGATGGAATGAGTGACGGTTGGGAAGTCAAGTACGGACTGAATCCCCTCGATGACGGTGAAGCTGAAGAAGCAGAGGAAGAATCAGGTAGTACAAAACAGGCACAAGATGCTGAAGTCAACAACGAAAGCGACTCTTGGCCGGACCCCAATCAAGGGCGTTACGGTGACCCAGACAACGACGGTCTAACGAATGAGCAAGAAGCTGAACTGGGAACCGATCCACAACGAGCAGATTCCGATAATGACGGTCTTAATGACCGTTGGGAATCCCTCTATACAATGAACGTCTCTTCTCCAGACGGCAACATCATGCTGTTTAATCCGTTGTCTGCGAACTGGGATTGTAGCCTCATCAGTGATGCACTCCTCCAAGCGCTTGAAGACATATTTGAAGCATCGGAAGAGAATTCAAATTGGGATGATTTCAAAAGCCCAGCAGGAGACTTCTCTTGCGATCAGATTCTCGACTTCGACGATGATGGTCTCCTCAATTTTCAAGAGGAAAAATATGGAACAAATCCCGCAGCAAAGGATTCGGATAACGATATGCTGCCCGACATACTTGAAGTGAACAATGCCAACATGGTCTTGGATTTTCAACTCGGTGCTACTTGCGGTGAACCCGTAATCGTCCCTCCATCGCAGCGTCTTCCAAACAAAGCTCCGTTTGCGGATGAAGTTAGTTCGTCTTGGTTCTTGTCCGACATGGATGGCGACGGTTTGCTCAACGGCCCAAGTGATTGGGATACCGACGGAGACGGCATGCCTGATGGTTTCGAATACTGCTTTTCGTTCAAAGACAACCATCCGTTTGGCGTTTCCAATCCACAAAAAGCACTTTCCGAACGCCTCAATCCCTCAAACGCCTCGGACGGTTACAACGATTGGGATGAAGATGGATTGAACAATCTAGAAGAATATCAGGTTGCGTTGAAGTTCGGTCTCACCAACGGGCTACCTTCCTTTACCTCTCCGTGGTCAGAAGACACGGATATGGACGGAATGCCGGATGGCTGGGAAGCATCCCAATACAACCGGACAACACTCGAGTACCCACTAAACCCGCGAAATGCAAGCAATGCCAACGATGACATTGATTTTGATGGTTGGGATTCTGACGGTGATGGAGACGTGGTCTTTTCGGAACTTGAACTAACAACAACAGTGATCGACATTTACGCACAAAAAGGAGATTACGTCACTGCCAACTCAACCGTTGCTCGTGGTCAGTACACCGTTGGAGGTGGAAATAAGCAAACGGTTTACTTGGTTGCCCCGGTTGATGGCTATGTCTATCACATCAATGTCGCACCAGGAGATCAAGTTGAATCCAGACTGTTTGTTTGGATGAACATCGTTGAAGAATCCGAGCGTTTTACCAATTTGATGGAATATGAAGCCCGATTTGACGACAACGGAAACGCCATAGGTCGTTCAACCGACCCAACACACGGTGACACAGACCTCGATGGTTTGCTGGACGGAATCGAAGTTGGAGGTTGGGAAATTCTGGTTGTCAATCGTGGTGTTCAATTGACATGGGTCGTATCAGATCCCGGCCTTGCAGATACAGATTCCGATGGATTGTCAGATTTTGCTGAGTTTTCTTCGACTTGCGATGGGCAAGGTTCCAATGCTTCCAATGTCGACACAGACGGTGATGGAGAGAGTGACCAACAAGAGTCTATGCTTGGCTACCTCTTCGACGGTGAACAGTACTTCACTTCTGCTTGCATGTTTGACACTGATAACGACGGACTTGAAGACGGCGAAGAGGTCATCGCAGGTGCAGACAACTTCGTAACCCACGCCAACAATTCAGACACCGATAACGACGGTCTTATCGATGGAAATGAAATTCTTTTCATCCCTCGCCCGTTCCAACTGGAAACCAACCCCCTCATCAACGATACCGATGCTGACGGAATGTTGGATGGCTGGGAAATGCAAGTCAAGTCGACCGAGGACAATACCAATTCCCACTCGCTTTGGGTGGCAATTTCAAATTGGGATCGACCAGGGTGCACAGAAACTCAATCCAACAGTTGTTTGATGGAACCCGGTGGCTATGTATGGATCAACTGGCTTGGTGGCTTCGAGTTGCAAAAGAAATACGAGGTCCACGAGATGAATCTATCAGGATTTGACATGCCAGGCAACACTTTGTGCGATGGATGTAAAGGCCGTTGGGCGTTAGATCCTTCTCTCAATTCACTCAAAGACGATACCTACGACATCGACAACGATACTCTCCCGAATGGTGCAGAGTCCCCATCCAATTGGAACACAAATCCTGTCGATGATGATACAGATGGGGACAAGCTCCCAGATGGTTGGGAAGTCAAGTATTCTTACGAAGCCATCAACAACAACCTTGTGGACAATTCCACCATCAATGCATACGGTGCCCGCGGTGTCATGGACCCATCGATGGCCGACAGTGATCTTGACGGAATCAATGACGGAGAAGAAGACCCTGACAGTGATGGACTCAATCGGACCGGTCTTATCAAGAAGTATTGCCCCGGTTACAACGACTCAACAAATGCTGAGTGCAACATTGACCCTAACTCACCAGACGGAATGAAGTTTTACAACAATCTAGAAAATTACACCAATTTTGAGGAATTGCAAAACGGTACAAATCCTGTCAGCAATGACACTGACGGTGATGCTTGGGAAGATGGACCAGAAGTCTATTACATGGACCATGATGATGACGGTATGGCTACCGGCTGGGAATACCACTTTGAATTTGACCCATTCGATGGTGCCGACAGACTCGTTGACAGTGATGGCGATGGCCATACCAATTATTGTGAATTCAAGTGGGATACAAATCCAAGAAATCCGGTCAGCTTCCCAGGTCAAGGAGAATTGTGCGATCCATTTGAGGGCCAGTGACGAATGTATGTACGGTAAAGCAAAGAAAGCAGTTCTGCTGATTTTTTGTTTGTGTTTTGCCACCGCTTGGCCTACGATTTCTGCAACAACAGGAGAAGAAATCCAAGAATTACAAATTACATTTGACCAGGAAGACGGTTTTTTTTCTGATATGTTGTTGAATGTTTCAGGAGATTCTACGGTTCCCCTAACCTCGATTGAAATTACATTGTGGAACATCTCAATGCCAGAGCAATGGTCTTCCTTGGTGTCAAGTCCCTATCTCAACTCAGTAGTGCCGTATTCGACAGTCGGTTCAGACGTTACGATGTGGTCTTGGGAGCACAGTTTTAATGTCACCAATATCGATTGCACGTGTTTTATTGAAATATCATTTCTTGATAATACAGATCGATTATCTTTCGGCCTTATCGTTTACGCAGGCAACCAGAACCACAGGCCTGTACTGCGTCCTTCATCTTTCGTTGATCCTAATCTTCATTATTCAACTCAAATATTCTCTGGTGATTCCATTGAATTGGCTTTCGATTATCTCCTTCCTCCGGCCTCTCAAAATACTGCTCCTTCCGAGTTGAGCGTTATGACAGATGTCCGATACTGCCCTGCACCTTACGGAATTTGCAGTGAAAATTATTCTTCACTTTCTGTTGGCGTTTCTATCGATACAGAAGTGGATTTGTCGATCGATATTAACGAAAATTCAATTTTTGACGGTTACTACTTACTGCAGATTCAAATTCAGGATGCTTATCTCGCACTCTCGAATAATCTAACCAAACATGTAGTTGTTGACACAACACCTCCTGAGGTACAATTAACGGCTATTGATTCGGTGAACGAATTCGAACCGATTGTTGTTGATATAGATGTTGAAGATGGCTACATTGAATCTTCCTTTGTAATTACATGGACCATAAGGGAACCGGACGGCTCACTCCGTTCCGTTTCAGACGATGAATTATCAGGGAACAATCGAATTGAATTCACAGCCTCCAAATCGGGCCCATACACAGTAAATGCACTGGTTCGAGACATTGGTGGTCACCTCGTAACTGTCAGTCATAATCTTACTGTAGCAAATGTTGAGCCAAGGATTGTGGTTCGATTTGATGGATTTGAAATCGCCAATCAATCCACGGTCCAACTTCCTCTTGATGGTACTTGGGTGTTCAGTGCCAACGAAACTACGGATACAGAAAACGATCGGGATACTCTTGAGTACTTCTGGTATGTTGATGGGAAATCTCTTCTTAGTGGCCAGTCTTATCTTCTGTCGAGTGATGTGAAATCAAATTCATATCAGATGATAACCGTGACTGTGCTTGATGACGATGGCTCCTCCTCCACCGTAACATTTCAAGTTCAACAGCTCACCCGTGACACGGATTCATTGTCCGATTCATCGTTTTATTCCGTAATTGCTCTGTTTTTTGTTCTTGCCACGGGATTGGTTGTTTTGTTGCGTCGTAGGGCTCTCTCTGATTCTGGTTCAGGTTTTGCAAAATGGACCGAAAGAGCCAAGGGTCCAAAGAATTGATTAAAAAACCGTGATGATTGGAGTTCAATAGTGGCCACTATGTTTGATGAGGCGTTCAAAGCGTTGCCTGAGAGTCCCCAGGCAATATCGGTTGAGATTTATCGAGAGCGTCAACAACGTTTTCTTTCACAATACGATATTGGTGACCTCGTCATTGTATCATCGCTGCCAGTGTCAACGCGCAGCAACGATGTTCACTACCCTTACCGCTCATCCAGTGACCTGTTGTATCTTGTTGGGTGGTCCGAACCCGATGCGACTCTGATGATGTACCATCAAGACAAACAATGGGTTTCTCACCTTTTTGTTCAACCCAAAGATACTCTCAAAGAGATTTGGGAGGGCCGACGCCCAGGTGTTGAGGGAGCGTTGCGTGGATGGGCCATCGATCGGGCAGATTCCTCTGACGACGTTTACCAGCATTTGGAGCAACTACTCGAAGAAGCGGTCCGGGTTCACGTAAGATCCGGTGTCGATCCAGTCGTGGACTCCTTAGTTGTCGCAGCGATTGAAAAACGTGACAGGAAACGACAACAGTTGGGCTCAGGCCCAATTAGTATTGAAGATCCCAGTCAGCGGATTGCTGAGATGCGATTAAGAAAATCCGATGCAGAAATCGATCACATGCGTTTCGCAGCTGAGGTTTCATCAAAAGCCCACGAATTGGCTATGGCTGCAACAAAAGACGGAATTTATGAATTTCAAATTCAGTCAATAATCGAAGGATTCTTTGTGTACGGTGGAACAAGTGGTTGGGCTTATCCTTCAATCGTTGGTTGTGGAGAAAACGCAACAATTCTTCATTACACGGTCAACAACGCTCGATGCAATTCAAACGAAATTGTGTTGGTTGATGCAGGGGCGGAATATCAAGGATATGCTGCAGATATTACTCGTTCTTGGCCGATAAGTGGTGTTTTTTCTGACGCCCAACGTGAAATTTACGAAGTCGTTCTCGAGGCTCAAGAGAAGGCCATTGATGCGTGCCGTGTGGGAAATCCGTACAATATGCCTCACGAAGTGGCATGTCGTGCACTCGCAGAGGGGCTTATCCGCTTGGGCGTTATTTCTCAATCGTTGGATGAAGCACTCGATCCTAGTACAGGAGAACTGCGACGATGGTACATGCACAATACGGGCCATTGGTTAGGATTGGATGTTCATGATGTTGGAATCTACAAGCCTGACGGTACCCCTCGCTTATTGGAAGCAGGTATGGTATTAACAGTTGAACCTGGGCTCTATTTTGGAGCTTGGCGACCTGATGTAGATTGCCCTGAGCGATATGCAAATATCGGTATTCGTATTGAAGATGATGTTTTGGTGACTGAAGATGGTCCTGATGTTTTGACAAATTCCTGTCCAAAAACAATTGCTGATATTGAAAGAATTGTTGGTACTGTATGAGGCGTCAGTATGGCATGGGACGAAATTCTCGATCGAGTCATATCGACAAACAACATTTTTCGTTTGTCAATCAACGAATGCATTGAATTGTACGACAACGCTCCTTTGCACGATTTGATGGATGCTGCGCATCATAGGAGATTGCTGCATAATCCTACCAATGTCGTAACATACCTCGTTGACCGCAACATCAATTACACGAACATTTGTACGATTAACTGCCAATTTTGCTCGTTTTACAGACCCCCAGGCCATGAAGAAAACTACACGCAATCGTACGAAGAGATACGTGGAAGAATTAAGGAATTGGAAGCCATTGGTGGGTCAAGAATCCTCATGCAAGGTGGTGTTAATCCATCGCTCGAATTCGGCTGGTACATTGATCTTCTCAAAGAGTTACGGGAACATCATCCCACAATTGATTTGGATTGTTTCTCTCCGATCGAAATTCAAGGAATTGCTGAAGTAACTGGACTTTCAACTCAAGAAGTTCTTACTCAACTGCAAGAGGCTGGTATGCATGGACTTCCAGGCGGAGGTGCTGAAATGCTTGTTGAATCGGTCCGTAAGGATGTATCTCCCCGAAAAGGGCATCCAGATAACTGGCTTCGAGTAATGAAAGAAGCACAACTTCTCGGATTGACAACAAGTGCAACCAATGTTATTGGTTTTGGTGAGACAAACGCGCATAGAGTTCAACACTTGGATCGAATTCGTGAACAGCAAGACGAAGTACAATCCATGGGTGTCCCTGGTTTTACATCCTTCATTGCGTGGCCTGTGCAGCTTGAAACCAATATATTTGGTAAACGTAATCGAGGTAGAAACCGGATAGAAAAAGGTGCAGGTGCAACGGAATACTTGCGACACGTTGCAATTTCAAGATTGTTCCTCGATAATGTAAATCACATCCAAGCCTCTTGGCCAACAATGGGTATGGGAATCGCTCAAATGGCACTACTTGCTGGAGCAAACGATGCAGGTTCGACAATGATGGAAGAGAACGTTGTCTCTGCTTCAGGCACAACCAAANTCAGNGCNACNGANTACGAACTNCAACTTTCCATNAGTCGTGCGGGCTTCCTACCGATACGAAGAAACAGCGATTACGTCCATTTAGAAACTCCAAATACTTTGATNGATGCTCCTGAAGTGGCTTGCAAACCCCCAAATCATGCAGTAGAATTGGTATAGAACACGACCCAAATTTCTGCNACGATGTTGCGTCCACCTTTACTGGACTCTCCAGTTGGATTGTATTCTTGACCGTTGAACAATCCCCGATATATCAACTCATTATTCTGACCGTTCATGTCCACCCAAGACGTAATGTCATAACTCCATTGCTTTACGTCTTGTCCAGCACACCAGCCCGCTCTACCGTATGGCCATGAACCGTACTGATTGGCCACGACCCCATTGCGTACTTCGTTTTCACAACCTGTATTTGAGTTGACAATTGGATGCCACTCATAGGTGTGGTGATTATCGATGTAGTAGTGATGTTGATGATCGCAAAATTCTGCGCAATTTGCATCATCCTTCTGGAAACCGTGTCCCGTAATGGTTGCCACAATTTCGACACGTGTTGTTTCACTTGGCACGGAAAAATTTAGACTTCGAACGTAAAGGCTTTCGTTGTTATATGTACCATCAAATTGCCCACCATTGAATCCAAATTCAGCATCGAAAGCTCGCTCTCCGCTTCCCCAGTTTGAGAATAAAAATTTGATTGTAAAGTCGCCTTTGTTAGCCCCCTTGTAACGGAATCGTCGTTCTTGATCGTCCTCAAGCATGAAAAGATATGGAGTAATATCTGTCAACCATCGTCCCTCACGGCCGTAAGTTGTTATCCATCGCATGAATTCTGTTCCGCAAGACGAAGAATCATTGGCGTCGCAGATGTAGAGATGGGCAAGATAGTCCCACTCATGGCAACCGCCAGAACTTCCATCACTTTTCTGATATCTGTTGCTACGTTCCTCACAAGCGTGTTCATGAAAGACCTCGAGCGTGTCGTAACTACTCATGTTCTCAGGCAAGGAGAATGTTGCATTTCTGTAGGAGTTGTGATTTGCACCCCATCCACCCGAATGCCGTTCAAAATCATAAAGCGTCACAATATCAATGCCAGCATCTTGCATCCGAATTTCAGACTCAAATTCTGCATTCCATTGGTGTGGTTCGTAAGTGTAGTGAAATGGGTCGTTTGTTTGAGATATCCAAGCATAAATTGATCCCGTTTCACGAGCGCGTTGGAATCGATCAATTCCCATGAAAAATGGGTTGTTGAAACTTGAAATCATTTGTCCTAAACCACCTTGGATGTTGCTCGCATCCATATCGATGTAGTGAATTCGCCCGTTCCAAAGCGCCTCCTCGTTTGGATTCAAACGGGCTTCGACGTCGCTCTTTCTAGACAAAATATCGCTGTGATAACTTGAATCAAACGAGCCATAAAACAAGTGTGTATTGTCTGGTAAATTTCGAATAAAGGTACCTGGGTTTGTGCTCCATGTTGCTGAGTTTGAGTTTCCATTGCTGTCGGTAATTTTGAACATGAACAGGTACACGTCATCACCCGTCCACTTGTTTTGGAAGGTGAAGGTCCCGTCAAGAGTTGGGACGGTAAACGTTGGAACAACATCCATTGGACCATCAACAGAAGTGCCGGAGGTCCACTGAATCGGTTTTTGTATGACCGCACAACCATCCAAATCGATTGTCCATCGTTCAGGACTGTTGGCACAGATATCTACGTTTTCAAAAACCCCATCGTTGTCGAGGTCAGCGCATCCAACAGAATTGACTTGAAGAGCCGAAGGCGTACCTTCGCATTGGTCAATCAGATCATTTATTCCATCCGAGTCGGTATCCCGCTCGATAGCAGCACATCCAATTTCATCAACATCTACGGCACCAAGTGGTGTGGTTGGACATAAATCCAATGTTGCACCTGTGGCATTAACATCGTTCACATTATCGTTATCATCATCTGCATCTTCTGTGGAATCGTAACAACCATCCATGTCAAAGTCAGTTAGCGGCGTCCGTTCAGATGCCCAGTTCGATCTACCCTTTGGACACAGGTCTGTTTCATCGATTTCACCGTCGTTGTCATCATCAGTATCCTCAAGCAGGTCATGACATCCGTCTTGGTCCCAATCGTTGTAAAAGTCCGCTGGCCAGTTGATCTCTCCATCCAAACAATCATCCAGAGTATCCAATATTCCATCGCCATCATCATCATCATCGTTTGTATCGTCGTTACAACCATCACGATCTCTGTCGTTTACAGGGGTGCTTGTCCAGCCAAGGGGCGAGAAACATCCATCCTCAGAATCATTTATTCCATCGTTGTCATCATCCAAATCTTCATCATAATCACGACATCCATCCTGATCTCCATCGCTTGGCAAATTTGACGCCCAACCCTCGGATTCTCCGATTCCATTGGGGCAATTGTCGAGGTCATCCAAAATCCCATCTCCATCTTGATCTTCGCTTATATCGATGAGAATCATCGTGTTTTTGGAGTCGTTGGATGTTGTGTAAATCCCACACGCTGCGAATGTTTGAACAACAAACGATTCGGAAACAAGATCCAAATCGGTTAGTACATAGGAAAACGAACCATCGTCAAGTACTGTTAACTGATGCATGACCGCTGTTGAATCTTCACGATAGAATTGAATTTGAGCACTGCATGAATCCAAACTTTCATGCAAGACCTGTCCACGTAGTATTAGGATAGACGAATCAGCGACCATGTACTGTGGGACTATGATGGATGTTGATCCTTCATCGGGGATGAGAACTTGAACAGAGTTGGTCATCGTGATTGCATCGCCCACTGATGGAGTTATGGTCACCTCAATTTGATACGCACCGGGCAAGTTCGGTAGAAGAACAATTGTAATATGACTCGATTTTTCTGTCAAGTCCCACTCACTCGGACTGATGCTATTTCCAGATCGAGTTATACTCGCCTCAGTTGTGTATGTGCCATCTCCTTGAGTATCAAGTAGAATCTTGAGTGAAATGAGCTCACCCAGTCCACCTGTTGTCGATTCAAGACCCCAAGATGCATTGAGTTGGTACGGCATCGGATCAATTTGTTCCTCATCTTCAGAAGCAGAATCACCACTACCGAAGCAACCGGAAAACATGAGAAGAGATAGAAACACCGCAACCAAGGTCTGTTTCGACATGGTTCTACATGGAAGTAGAGACCATCAATCTAACGCTTACCAATGTAGAATTGCTCAGTTCTTGGGTCGTTAATGTTCAGATTTTTCAAATCCACGACCCTGTCAGGAAAGTCAACCAATACAGGACAGACCCATAGAAGAGGCATCTTTTTGTCTCTTTTTATTTTCAATATGAATTCCCAATGGACTCGATGCAAGGGGGAATTTACCGTTCCTGGCCACAAATCTGCAGGCGGTTCAATACTGAAAGAGCCATCATCTGCAATCGTTGACTGACCGCCTTCTCCGGAAAATCTCATCGGGCGAAGGAATAGGCCACCTTGAATGTCTTTTCGCTCCATTGGAGAATCCTCTCCACCCGCAGTTCCATCATCAAGTCCCGATTCCCAGTGGTGAGGTAGCGGTGTTGAAAGACCAATTGGTGGTTGAGAATCCTCTGTTGTGTTTGAAATTTCTATGAGTGCCTCTCGCGATGGGGGTAATGTTCCAACGTGCCAATGCACTGTCATTGATTTCCAATCTGGAAGGTGTTCAGGAATTTCAATGACTCCCTCAAGAGGCTTTCCGCTTACGGTTTTCGTTGCGAACTGAATCTTTGGCTGTAGAACAGGCGAGCCCAGGAAATCTTGTTGTCGCTTTAGGTCAATAAAATTAGCAATGAGCCGAAGTAGGATTGGTAGCATTATAATGGGAACAACAATAATACTGAGGATGGGATAATCCAACAAACCAATTTGCAAACTTTTTGTCCCCACACTCGGTATACCTATGGCACTTAATATCGGTTCGAGAAACAGATAGACAAGCGTCGTCAATAGCAGTATGACTGCAAAATTGATCATCTTGCGAGCGTAGCCATGAAGTTGGTTTGGTAATATATACCAACCGATACGTTGCTTTTCCACCAGTTGGACATAGGGTCGTTCGTCTGTCCGATAATCCGTGTTCCCATTAAAGGATTCTTCAACATCGTTGACGAACTTCCGTTCGATGAGCCACCCTTCTTTGCTTTCAATTGTATAGGGTGGTAAATGTTTCATTACTTCTTCTTCGCTAAGATTGGATTGAACAATTTTCTCCGAAATTGGAGCCGCAGAAGCATGAATTCGTTTATCATCGAACGGTGGATATCTGACTCGATGTATGATTGACCAGTTCGACATCGACTCGCCTCAGGAGAACAGCAATTTTACACCAGCTTGCAATGCTAATTTCCGAAATGCTGGTACTTTTTTCAAGAGCGCCAAGCCCAGTGGCACGGGCTTTTCAATATCACCAATTTTATTGATCAGTGCGATTACTTCTGGCTTCGCGAAGTTGGCAAAGTGTTCGTCAAGTTCTTCATCGGTTCTGGTGGAAACAAGAAGGTCACGCAACGCCCGAGCACGATCTTGTTCTCTCTTCATTTTCGGCCATGAAGATTTCGTCACAGATTTAAGATCCTTCTCTTTAAGTTGATTCAAATTGATTTGCTCGACTAGCCTGTCCGCTATGGATGAAATTTGTTTGAATCCTGGACCGAGCCCTCCTCCTGTGGTTGGTTTGGCCATCCCAGCTGCATCACCAATAACCATGACTCGATCCTTGAACGGTCTTCGAATCATTCCAGATGGTACGGGTCCGCAATATCGAGCAGTTTCTGTGATGTTTTCGAAACGGTCTTTCCACAAGGGGTGTTTAAGCAAATCGTTGTAACAGTCCATTACCGTACGACCTTCTAGAATTTCTGCTTTTGACCACAAACCAATGCGGTGTGTACCGTTTCCTGATGGTATTACCCATGCAAAAAATCCGGGTGCAATTTGTGAGCCGCTGTACATTTCTAACCATCGATCCTTTCCTTTGTATCCCACAACTTCGGTTTGAAATCCGATCATCATTTCCTTGGGACGGCCCATTTTGAAACGTCGCCGTACCCACGAGTGTGCTCCATCGCAGCCGATGAGTAATTTACAACGCAGTGTTCGAATTTCACCGGTTCGTTGGTTTACAATTTCGACTTCAACACCGTCGGAATGAACTTCAGCGGATTTCGGTTGTGATTCTAATATTAAATCGGAACCTGCTTCCAACCCTTGCTGGACAACAGTTTGGTCGAACCGTTTTCGACAAACGACATAGGTTCTCAATTCGCCTTGCCTACCAACCGGCACAAGTGTCCCTGATGGGCCATGTATGAGTGCTCCATCAACGTCTTCAACAACAGTGTCGTATGCTTCCACGGCATCCATTGCACTCGGTGTAACAAGGCCAGCACACTGGAACGGGCGACCAACCTCATTGTGCTCCTCAATCATGACCACGGACACGCCGCGTTCAGAGAGCTGGCGTGCAGTGTAGCCCCCTACGGGCCCTGCCCCAATAATGACGACATCGTAATCGAAGTCCATGATATCACACACTGTACCGAACTTCAAGAAGTTTCTTCTCTATCTAACGTTTTGCAAAGCGATATCCTATCCGTTGATTCTTCTTCAAATAAAGAATCGCTGTGTATGGGTTTCCCGTCTTTTTTGCGATGAGATCGTCGAAAGGACCAATTTGTCCTTTTTCGATTAGTTCTTTTGCTTCTTCGCGGGTGATTTCTCGCTTGGAGATCTCTCGAGGAATATCGATTTTACAGCCAGTTGCACTGCTTCTGGGTCTGAAATGTGTCTCAGTTTCATAAATTTCAGCCCCAAATTTTGGGCAAATCGCTACAACGCCTGGTTGAACCTCAAACCGCCGTGCATCGGCCGCAGCTTCCCTTGGAGGAAATTCAAATCCAACCTTGTTTCCTTCTAGAACCAAGAATGCGGGGAATGGTCGCCCCCGCCTAGAAATAAAGTCCTCAATGAGTGGAGATTTCCCTTCCAAAAGTATGGATTTTG
>PBSP01000055.1 GCA_002726845.1 Methanobacteriota archaeon
GGAGGGTTAAGTCGTAACAAGGTATCTGTAGGGGAACCTGCAGATGGATCACCTCCTAAGAAAAGCGAGGCTGGGACTCTTTGAGTCCCAGTCTCCACCTTTTTTTTATCAACGAAGCAGTTTACTTTTTACACCAATACGAGTTTTGCAGCACCAACAGAACCCGTAAATTCACCGTGTTCTGAAACAAGGACGGGGATTGCCACGTTGTCCTGAACGGTACTCAACCAAGCATGTGCATCTTCTGTTATTCCACCGCTGAGTAAAAACAAATCAGGGTTGTATTTGCTGGAAAGAAAATTAAGGATTGTGCAAAGCCGTAGTGCCCACTCATCTATCGCAAGCTTCTGATCGTTCATTGTTCGAACCGATGCCCACTGTTCCAAAGTACATCCAAGTTCTGGATGTACGGTGCGTCCATATTCGGTTCCAGCGAGTAGTTCTCCTTGCTTGAGCCAAGCCGAACCAATGCCAGTTCCGAGTGTCAAGCAGAGGATGTCTTTGCCTTCCCAACCTTCCACCTGCTGAGCCATTGCCAATGCGGCTGCGTCAGCATCATTGATGATTCCAACCTTCCGTCGAGTAAAATCTTCAATTAAATTGTAGCCGTTCCATGCCTTTCCAAGGTTGGGGGCATCAACAATCGTGTTCTTCGCTATTTTTCCAGGAAAACCAATACCGATACTCCCATCGAAAGACCATTTTCGACATTGTTCGTGAATCATTTGGACAATTGCGGGTGGTTCTTTTCCATTTGAATATTCAACACGCTCATTGGAAACAATTTCACCCGAATCCAACAAACAGAACTTGATTGACGAACCACCAATATCAACACCTAGAACAGATTGTTCAAGGTTCAATACATCACTCTCCAATTGATTTCAGCAGCCGTTCTTTCATCGATTGACGGAATGTAAGCAGCCGAAGTTTTGGTGCGTTCAAATCCACAGAAATGGATGCACCGCGATTGAAATGCACTTCGTCCCACCCATCGGGTACAACATATCCACGGTGCATATCGCTGAGAATCTGCGTTGGTTCGTCGGTCCAATCGACCCAAGACCACCGTTCATCAATACGTTGTTTGTGGTTCAAATCTCGTGCAAGGACAAAGTAATGCGACTCTTCTTCACCCGATCTGACTTGGTTGCGAATTTCATTGACCGTTTTGAAATCAAGGCTTTGTGAAAACCATGCACCTTGGCCAAGCCATGTTGAAAAAATCAAACCACTGCTTTGCTGGATTGTGTTTTTATCACCTCGCCGCATGTGATATTTGCTCGGAGCATATTGATGTGTGTTGGCGATTAACAATTCGTTCATAGCTGGATCGGTTGTGTATCGATTTCCAGAAGTAGAATCGATAATCGCTCGCAATCGGGGAAGATTGTTCACAATTGCTGTTCCGTCTAACGCAGCGGAGAAGTCTTCAGCAAAGGTCTCGAGTGTTGAATCCATGTAAAATCCTACACTTCCATTTTGATGATTGCTCACAGGGTGGGAATTCACACCCATTACAGGGGTGTTCTCATCAATGTTGTGTGAGATGGAGGTTAACGTTCCATCACCACCGAGCACTACAACCAAATCACGACCAATGAAGTCTGCCCGTCGTACGCGTTCTCGCGCTCTTAATTCGGTTCGCAGATTCCGACTTGTTGCAATGTTCTGAAGGATGATCTTGAGTTGAGCAAGACTTTCATCGTGGATGGATTCAAAGTTTTTCTTGTAAACAACAAGAACGTTGGTCATATAGACTCCTCCGTTTCACCCCAGGTGGTCAACCTTCTTGAAGAAGACCGATGATTCATAAATCTCCGTTGCTAGGGTGCAATATGGATGAAAAACAAGACCTGTGGGGAGAGATTGAGTCTGCTCAAACAGAATTCCCCTCAGTGATGATATCAGGACAGCCCGACCCAACTGCTGCTCCACCACAAATGTACGGAGGACAGCAAATGATATTGCTGCAACAACCGTCCTCAGCCCCGAAAGTTATTGGAATCTTTGTGATTATTTATGGCGCTCTGAGTGCGTTTGGTGGGCTGTTTGGGGCATTGGGGATAGGATTACTCGACGATTCAGTAATTATCAGTCGAGGAATGATGATCTTTTTCTCAGCAATATCAGTCCTTCTCGGAATTGGTTTTATCATCACTGGAACCCAAATCAATCAAAGGAAAAAGATTGGTGTTCAATTATCCTGGATCTTGATTTGTATTTCGTTGACATTGGGATTGGCTCAGACTGCCTTAACGCCTGCAGTTGAAATGGACGGTGTGAGCCCATCGCTCTTTTATGGAATCCAAATCGGTGGGCAAGTAGTCTGTAACGCAATTTGCGGTTTGCTTGTCGCAATACCGTTGATGGTCCACAATTCGATGATGGACGATTCCTCTCTCTGGGGTTGAATCTTTGGGCATAAAGAAAACAGGAACCTATGCTACGTTCACGGAAGAGTTGACCATCAACACCCCCAAACGATACCAGATTGTTTGTATCACTGAAGATGTTGAGCGAATCGTCCAAGAAAGCGGTATCGAGGATGGCTTGGTTCTTGTCAATCCTATGCACATAACTGCATCGTGTTATGTTAATGACCTTGAATACGGACTTCATCATGATCTTATGGAATGGCTGGAAAAGCTCGCTCCTTTTCATGGTGTTAATGGGCATGATGGCGAAGAGTACAGTCATCATCGCACAGGTGAAGACAACGGAGATGCACATTTGAAACGCCAACTGCTTGGCCAACAAGTTACGATGCCAGTACAAAATGGGGGATTGCACCTGGGAACTTGGGAGCAAATTCACTACGCTGAATTTGATGGACAACGCCCCAAGCGGATTTTGGTCAAGGTGGTTGGAATTCTCGCGGATTAAGCAGTTACAAACATAAACCCGTACAGTCAGCAAGGAACCATGAATCTTGAAGACATCAATCTCGAGAGAGGTTTTTTCCAATTCACGCTTCCGTACCGATGGGAATATTGGCTTGGATGGGCAGCTGGATTGATTTTGATTTTAGTTGGAGTGTTTGTTAATCCAATAGCTGGCCTATTCGGCTTGCTCGTCGTTGCTCTTTGTTCTCCCGGTTCACTTGAAGCAGACCTGCACAAGATCCGTCAATCGGCCCCCAAGCCAGAAGATCTCGAAAAAGAAGCATTGGAGAAAGGATACTCAATCGATTCATGGTGGATGGGTCGAACCTCGTACACACCAACAACCGATCCGAGCGATTGGATATTGGCCGCTCCAGGACCGACGACTTGGAACGAGAATCAATACATTCCACACGGGGACGGTTCACCACTTCCAGAGCATCCATCCAACGTTGGTACTCCCAGTCCAGCAACAATCTCAACCTATGGAATCATGATGCTACTGTTTGTGATATGTTCATGTTTGGCAACCTATCTCGCTGTTGAAGATGCAGTGGTGCAGTCGGATCTCCTGTTTCTTCCCTACGCCATTCTCGCAGTTGGTTTGATTTGGATTGTTGCAGGATATTTCCAATACAAGATGCAGCGCCAAATGGCCGATACACCGACCAGTCTTGTGCGTTCAGTTGCTGTAGGGAATCCAGAACTTGTAGGTCAGGTTCGACCATCAAAATCCGGAGTTCTCCGAGTTGTCGTTGATGGTCACCCGAACCGAGTTATTCCCAATTGCATTCATTATCATTGGTCGTATCAAGTCAAAATTCGTGAAACGACACGTGATAGCGAAGGGAAAACACAAACCAGAGAGTACTGGAGAACCATACGAGAAGATGGGGGCGGAGTCCCATTTATCCTGAACGATGGTACCGGTGGCATTCTTGTTCACCCTACCTCGTTCAAACGAATTGATATGGGGCAATATCTCAAACGCTGGGAATCAAATCATGCTGATTCACTCAAGAAGGAACTGGGAATGGAATTTGCGGCACGATTGTTTACAGGTGGAAATGTCGTGAAACACCGTTGGACTGTTCACGCATTACGTGTCGGGAATCCAGTTTATCTTCTGGGAACGACACGCAGCCGTTCCCAAGAAGAACTCACCAATGAGGGTCTGGATGGAACGCTCCAAAACACACTTCTTGAGGTCGTTGGTGAAGATGCGCCTGGGGTTAAAGCAACGCTTCAGAGAGGCACAGAATTGGCAAACATGGGTCGGATGCGTTCCTCGTTTGAAGTGATGATAATTCCTCTTTGTCTGACGGTTGGTGGACTTATTCTAACCCTAATGTACCTCTAAGTGAAGAAGCGCATTCTTCTTGACCCGAGTCGATTTCGGAGATGTATGGCAGAGGATGTCGTATTGGTTGGAGGGGCTCGAACCCCATTTTGTGAATGGGTTGGTGGAAAGCGAGGCGATGGGAAACCTGGTGGACTTCTGAAAACAGTAAGCGCACAAGAATTGGGATCGATTGCAATCAAAGGAGCATTGGAAAAAACCAACACGTCACCCGATAGCGTCGATCACGTCGTTATGGGATATGCGCTCCAAACATGTTCACAATCGATTTATGGAGCACGTCATGCAGGGCTTCAAGCAGGTATTCCACAAGAAGTACCAATGCTTACACTCTCCCGGATTTGTGGTTCTGGAATTCAATCCATCGTCACTGGAGCGCAAATGATTATGCTTGATGAAGCATCAACAGTTGTTGCAGGAGGAATGGAAAACCTTTCACAGGCACCACACGTTTTGCGTGGTGCACGCGATGGCTGGAAACTTGGACGTTCACCTCCAGTTGAAGATTATATGATGACGAATTTGCAGGACATGACCTGTGGGAAATTCATGGCTCAGACCAGCGATGAAATATGCGCAAGAAAAGGCGTGACTCGCGAGGAGACGGATGCCTTTGCTGCTCGATCACACCAGCGAACACTAGCATCCATTGAGAACGGCGTTTTCGAGAATGAAATCGTTGATGTTGTGATCAAGTCTCGGCGTGGTGATAAAGTCATCACTGCAAAAGACGAAGATCACGTTGTGCGTGATACCTCAGCAGATTCCCTCTCGAAACTTCCCACTGCATTTGGTCCAGATTCCTTGGTGACTGCAGGAAATGCATCCGGAATCGTTGACGGCGCTGCAGCTGTCGTCATAAAATCGGCGTCTCAAGCTGAGGCAGATGGTGACAGTCCACTCGCACGAATCCTTGGCTGGGGTATCGTTGGACTTGACCCAGCCATTATGGCGTACGGTCCAGTCCCTGCATCTCGAAAGGCATTGGAAAAAACAGGCCTGTCCATAGAAGATATCGACCGGTGGGAGATTAACGAAGCCTTCGCAGGACAAGCGGTTGCATGTGTCAAGGAATTGGGTCTTGATGAACAAAAGGTCAATGTTAACGGCGGTGCCGTCGGTCTTGGCCACCCACTTGCAGCAACAGGTACTCGATTGACACTCACACTTGCACACGAATTGAAGCGTTCTGGAGGAACATACGGAATTGCAACGGCATGCATTGGCGGTGGCCAAGGCATCGCCATTGTCATCGAGGCGCTTTGATCAACATGGCTCTGCTTAATATTTGGTCGCTTGGTCATTTTGTCCAATGGTCGATCATTGGACGTTTTTTCCTGAAAAATTGGTACGTCTTTCTTTTCCTTTCAATTGGTTGGGAACTTCTTGAATTGGTTTTACCCTATGAATTTGCAAAGGAAACCTGGGACAACAAGATCTCCGATGTTGTGGTTAACATCGTTGCGTTTTGGATTGGGAACAGAACCCGTATCGAATCATAACGCAGAAGGAAACGGAATTACGGGCTCGTTGGTTGCTGCTCTTCGACGTTATTCTCTTCAAGCTCCTCGTCGTATTCTTCTTCCAATTGTTTCACAATTTTATCATTGAGTCCATACATCGTAGCCACGGTTTCAAGCAGTTTTCTTTCTTCTGGCGTGATGATGCGATCTTCCATTGCAGTGGCATATGCTTCCAAATATGCCGTTTCTTCAGGTGTATGCGTTGATGGAATAAAGCGTGTTGATGCTTTATTGATGATCAACAAAACCGGTTTACGAACTGCAAGAAGCGATACACCGACGAACACACCTCCTGCTGCGCCATAACCAATCACGCTTTCCATTAACTCACTACCGACAATGAAAGCAATAACGCCCAATCCAGTAAACACAGCGGTAGAGAACGTCTTGCGCAGGTTGTTGTCGATTCCAAATACGGTATCCTTGAGCGTGGCGTGAACGAACATCATCGCTTCAAAGGCAATCGCCGCCGGTGTAATCGTTAGTGAGAAAATCCACAGGAAGTACAACATACGCTCGGTAAATTCCGGGTCTCCATAACGCCACAGGGTCTCGTCAACGAAGGTGACTTGGCTCCCGTGAATAACTGAGATGAGTACAAGCAGTGCAAGCCAAAAGAGAAGAAGTATCACTTTCCCTAAGAATCCAATGTAAAGCGATCTTGAGGTCAAACTTTTGTTAAAATCAGGATTATCTCCTTCTTGATACGATTTTATCGAGGACCGTATGAACAACAACGCCATCAGGGATACCAGCGGTGAACCCAAAGCGATTGCCCATAAACCGGGTGGTTGAGTGGTGATGGTTGCTTCATAACTTGCAAGGCATCCACCTTGGTCATTGATTTCTATTACTGCATCGTCCATCCAATCCTGATGTTCACCGAACCACAAATCAAGTTCTGCGTCACTTCCTTCCTCGCAAACAATCCATGAAGCATCCGAGACGTAAAAAGCTGGCACGGTTCTTATGAGCAACCATATTGTAATTCCCAACACAGGTACAATGTACCATGCGTGTTTTTTGATTGTGGGCTTATGCATGAAACTCAGACTGTTCAACCGATAGTAAACAGGTATGCAAAGATACAACAGTATCGCAGTTATGTGTGCTGTAAAAAAGACGTCAATTGTCCAATGCCATAGAATGTCTTGGAGCCATTCATAGCGTCGAATGTAGGGCGTGACCTGAGCGATAATGAAGGACGCTTTGATTCCTTCACATACCAAAAGCACGGACATGAATCTGTTTTCGTAACCCTTGGATTTTGCACGCCAAACAAGAGCACTAAGCCCTATACAGTACAGCAATATAAGGAGAGATGTTGCAGAAATAATCATCCGAAAGCCAAACAGACTCTCGGCGCTGAATGCGTCGACATAGTAGTCCCTTGCTGTTCGCATGGGTGTTATTTAATTGATGCATTTAATTGATTTTGGGGTCGAGCAGGGGAAGAAAGTGTAGCGAAGTTCACAAGAATTTTGAATCGTAGTGAACCTCTAACTTCCTTGGAATGATTTCTTTCTCGATCAATGCTCGTATTGCAGCAGTTTCCATTTGAGCACCTCTCATTGTGGTAACAAAGGGGATGTTCAATTCAACGGCGAGCCGCCTCATCATGTTCCCATCACGTACAGCACCTCCTGATACGGTTGGAACATTGATGATGAATGAAATGTCACCCCGACGCATCAAGTCCAAAGCATCAGGATGCTTCCTTTCATTGATTCTATAGACAGTTGTAACCTCAACGTCTGAGTTCCGTAAGACGTCAGCGGTTCCTGGTGTTGCATAGAGTTCGAAACCAAGATCGCTCAATTCCTTTGCAACTGGAGCAAGCGAATGTTTGTCTTCTTCACGCACTGTGAGGTACACTCCGCCAGAACTCGCCACCGGGACTTCTGTGGCCAGTCTTGCTTTCAGATAGGCGACGTCTGCGGAGGTATCAGAGCCATACACTTCTCCGGTTGACTTCATTTCAGGACCTGGGGCTGGATCTAAACCTCGCAACTTAATGAATGGAAATACAGGTGCCTTGACACATATTTGACCCGATGTGCGTTTCGGTATACTTTGTTGAGACAATGGAATCCCAATGGTGATGTTCGCAGCGATCTTTGCAAGAGGCAGTCCAGAAGATTTTGCTACAAATGGAACTGTACGTGATGAGCGCGGATTTACCTCAAGGACATACAGATCGTCTCCCTGGATGGCAAATTGGATGTTAAAACAGCCTTTGATGTTGAGTCCCAATCCAATTGTCTTCGTTTGTTCCGCAACCCGATCAAGCATTTCCTTACTGATGTTTTGCGCAGGGATAAAGCAGGTTGAATCACCAGAATGTATGCCGGCTTCCTCAAGATGTTCCATAATGGCTCCAACAAGAACTTCCTTTCCGTCACTTGCGGCATCAACGTCGAGCTCGGTGGCATGTCCGAGATATTCGTCCACAAGCAATGGTTTGTCCGGTGCGAGATAGGCTTCTTTGAGGTAAGCCTCCAACTGTGCATCGTTGGATAAAATCTCCATACCCCTTCCTCCAAGGACATAGGACGGCCGGATAAGCACAGGGAATCCAATGTCTTCAACGGCTGAGCGTATGTCATCAGCAGTTGTTCCCGTTGCGCCATTCGGCATTCGTAATCCGTGTTTTGTTGCGAACGCCTCAAACCGCTCACGGTCGCTTGCTTCATCAATGCCGTCGACGCTGGTTCCGAGAATCTGCACTTCTGCACCCTTCGTTGCCAAGTGTTCCAGTCGTTTTTCAATAGGGATTGCGAGGTTTATGGCAGTCTGTCCTCCAAATTGCAGAAGGATTCCGTGAGCCTTTTCTCGCAGAAGAATTTCTGAAACGCATTCGCTGGTCAACGGGTCAAAGTAGAGACGATCGGAAGTGTCAAAATCGGTCGAAACGGTTTCTGGATTGTTGTTGATTAGTACGGCATCCATGCCAGCAGACCGTATGGCCATTACTGCATGAACACATCCGTAATCGAATTCAATGCCTTGACCAATTCGGATGGGACCTGAACCAATGGCGACCATTCGTTTCTTGTTCCGTTGTTCCAGATTGGGGACGTGATCAATTCCATCCTCTTGGAAGGGTTCGTACGTCGAGTAGTAGTACGGTGTCTTCGCCGCAAATTCTGCTGCACACGAGTCGACCATTCTGTATCTTGGATGAACACGCAACTCATGGCGTCTCATCATGACACTTTCCTCATCGCAATCTTTTGGTAGGGATTTCCAGCCATCGGGCTTGAAACCGTTGAGTGCATCGGCGATGTGAGCATCGCTGAACCCGTGTGATTTGTAGCGGATAATCGTCCCATAATCAAGCGATTGCGGTCGAAGGTTCATCTCGACGAGTTCGGATTCCATTGACGCAATTTTCTCAAAACGTTGCAAAAACCAACGGGTGATTCGAGTAATTTCGTGAACTTTCTCAACACTCCACTTTCTTCTAAAGGCTTCCAAAAGAGCGCCCATTCGACGATCGGTAGCGGTCCGAAGCCAATCGACGAGGACCCCATCTGGAAGTTCTTCATACGCTCGCTCAGCCATTCCTTCTCCTTCGGATTCATCTGCCCGAGTGAGCGGTCGTGGGTAAGGACAACCCTGTTCAAGAGATGCCCATGCTTTGAGAAATGCTTCCTCAAAATTTCGCCCGATCGCCATGACCTCTCCCGTTGATTTCATGGAGGTTCCTAGCGTACGGTCAGCGGTTCGAAATTTATCAAAAGGCCATCGAGGAATTTTAACAACAACATAGTCAAGCGTTGGCTCAAATGCAGCAGTTGTCCCTTCACCGGTAATTGGATTGGGGAGCTCATCAAGTGTATAACCAACCGCAATCTTCGCAGCCATGCGTGCTATTGGGTACCCCGTTGCCTTTGATGCAAGTGCAGATGAGCGACTGACTCGAGGATTGACTTCAATAACGCGAATTTCTCCTGTAAATTGGTTGAAAGCAAATTGTACATTGCAACCTCCTTTGATGTTCAATTCACGGATAAGGGCAAGTGCTTTGTCACGGAGTGCTTGATGGTCTGCATCCGAAAAGGATTGAAGCGGTGCCACAACAACGGACTCACCGGTGTGGACGCCCATTGGGTCGATGTTTTCCATGGTACACACAATTGTTGCATTGTCGGCAGTGTCTCTCATGACTTCGTA
>PBSP01000056.1 GCA_002726845.1 Methanobacteriota archaeon
AAATCGAAGAGTATGATACGACTGGAAACACAAATGACCGTCTTTACATCATGTTCAAGTTACCATATTTGAGTGATGCAATACCCGATACTGATATGAAATGGGCGCTGATGTGTGATATCAACGATTACACCGATCCACCCGAAACCGGCATGGCCCACACGCTTGAATACTCGAGTGGAGATTTTAATGCAGCCACAGATCTCAGTGGTAGCGCAGAAGACGATGCTTCGATTGATGAATTTGTGCAGGGCACCTATTACCATGTCATTTTACAACTGTCTGAACCAAACGGTGCTGGCATGTGTGACTTGGTTGAAGATATGGCTGCTACATTGGTCATCATAATTGAAAATGGGCGCACCACAGAACTTGATTTCTACGTACCAAATGGCGCCACGACAGGGTACGATCTCATGAGTTGATACGATGCAGGACCAAAAGGACAACTTAGCCCAAGTAGGAATTGGAGCAATGATTGTTTTCATCGGCTGCTTGATTGCTGTAACTTCGTCGGCATTTGTTATGATAGGTCAACTTGAAAGAATCACCCAATCCACTCAGAAAACAATTGCCGTTGCAACCAATGAAGCACATACACAGGTAATTTTCGTCGGAGCATGGATTGATGACATCTTCGATGATTACCTATTCATGATTGAGTATCAAAGCCTTGGTGAAGAAGTTATTACAGATGAGATCGGCTTCGTCCTTTGGTGTGAAGACGATGGCACCATTTATCGAAGAACTGGATATCTTGGTGATCCGTTGACTTCAGCTCCTTCAGAAACGACGATTTGGGCCGTAGGAGAAGATCCTGCTGACGGGATTCCAGACCGGCTCCAATCCGGAAAGCGATATTTCATCATTGCCGATGGGGGAGAGGGCTCTGGAAAGACGGGAGGCGAAAACGGAGGCGACGTTGACGCATGCGGTCCGAAAGACATCTTCGAAAAAGGAATTACTGCTTACTACTCTATTTTTCTTCCAAATGGTGGCCACACAACCCAAGAATTGCAAGTAAATCTTTTCGAAGTAGGCGAATCAATAAGTTGAATCGGCGAAGTCGTTAACTGACACATTCGCTTCGCATATTCATGCAAAAAGAACCCACAAGAAGCAACAGATTGCTAAGGTTCAGGCTCCTGAAACCGTCATCATCAACCTAGGTCGTAAGGAGATGGACACCGAAAATCCTCAAACAACACCCTGAGCATGCATGGCCTCAGCAATCTTGAGGAAGCCTGCAACGTTAGCACCAAAGACGTAGTCACCATCACGACCGTATTCCTTTGCAGTCTCATAGGCTGCCTTGTGAATACCGACCATGATTGCATCGAGTTTCTCATCAACCTCTTGGCTGGTCCATGAAAGTCGAAGTGAATTTTGGCTCATTTCCAGACCCGAGGTTGCAACACCACCTGCATTGCTTGCTTTCCCTGGAGCGAAGAGAACGCCGTTCTTTTGGAAGACTCCAACAGCTTCCGGTGTGCATGGCATGTTTGCACCTTCGGCTACTGCAATGACATTGTTGTCAACCAGCATTTGCGCTTCAGCGCCGTTCAATTCGTTCTGTGTTGCGCATGGAAGTGCGACATCAACATTCACGCCCCAGAGACCGTTCGGTGTTGGTTCTGGAGCTGAGGCCGTGAACTCGACTCCGTCAAAATGCGCTGCGTACTCAGAGATACGGCCGCGTCGGTTGTTCTTGAGATCCTTAATCCAAGCCAACTTTTCTCGGTCGATGCCTGCAGGATCGTGGATGAATCCACTGGAATCCGACATTGTAATGGGTTTTCCACCGAGATCGAGCACCTTTTCACAAGCATATTGTGCAACGTTTCCAGAGCCTGAAATCGAAACCACTGCTCCCTCGAAGGACTTGCCTTGAGCTGCAAGCATTTCACGGGCGAAGTAAACAAGACCGTATCCAGTAGCTTCAGGACGGATAAGGGAACCACCATAGGATAGACCCTTGCCGGTGAGGACACCTGCTTGGAATTCATTGCGGAGTTTACGGTACATTCCGTACATGTAACCAATTTCTCGGCCACCAACACCGATGTCACCAGCAGGGACGTCACAGTCTTGTCCTATATGGCGCCACAGTTCCATCATGAAGGATTGACAAAATCGCATTACTTCAGCGTCGCTTCTGCCTTTCGGATTGAAGTCGGAACCGCCTTTTCCACCGCCCATCGGCAGACCGGTCAAGCTGTTCTTGAAAATCTGCTCAAAGGCCAAAAATTTGAGAATTGAAGCGTTTACTGAAGGGTGGAACCGAAGTCCACCTTTGTACGGTCCAATCGCACCGTTGAACTGGATTCGGAAACCACGATTGACGTGCTCTTTGCCCTCATCATCGACCCAAGGAACTCGGAAGTGGATGAGTCGTTCTGGTTCAACGACACGCTTGACGATGTCGATATGCTCTGGATGACGTTCCAGGACTGGACCGAGACTTTCCAAAACCTCCCAAACGGCCTGGTGGAATTCAGGTTGTTCAGGATCACGGGCGACGACTGCATCATAAATTTCTTTGACAATTTGCATAGTGGGGTTCCACCTTGAGTCTTTCGACCCTGAAACTGTTTCTAATGGTTGTCATTGAATAGAGTGCCAACAGCCCGATTCAAAAGGCTCACAGAGGGCACACAGTCAAGAATCTCTGGAGTCTTTCTATTCGTCTCTGTCCTTGCTCGTCCACTTCCGCCATTGCGTGAATTGCCTCTTCAATCATGGCATGTTGGTCAGGTTGAATCGACAGCATTCGACGAAGGTGATCGAGAAGTGCCCATTCATCTTCTGTAATGATTTCATCATCTAGAGCTGCAATCAAAGCGGATTGATAGGTTGAAACAGCACCCATTTCCATATCGAAATCTCGATCGTGATCAAACGGATTTGATTCTTCACCCCGAGCGATTGACAAACAGTATGCGGTATCGCTTGGTAATACGCCCAATGTGGAAGCAAGTATCCTCAGTATTGCAGCCTCATCATCGGTCACAATCGAATCCTCAAGAGCGGTTTCGACCAATTGAAGGTAAAGTCGGTTTGCGGGTGTATCGTCGAGCATAATCGTTGCATAGAGCGCCAATGTTTAAGTTCACCGTTCGTTTTTTCAATGTATTACATAATGTCATACATTTGTGTTACATTTATATGCTTGATTGGTTACCGTAATGTTAGAGGGAGACCGATGAGCAACACCAGCACACTGACATCGATTCGTCTTGATGGCGATACGTTGCAGGAAATGGACATGCTCATTGGACAAAAAGGATTACGAAACAGATCCGATGTCATTCGTCTTGCAATCCAGCAGCTTCTTCACGGACAACCCAAACTTCCAGGAATGTCCAGCGTCCGCATTCCAATTGGACGTCAAATGGAACGTCATCTCGCATCACTCTACGAATTGTACGGTGTATCGCACGAGCAGGCAGCCTTGGAAGGCTTAACGCTCTACACACAGAAAAAGTTGGCTGAAGCACAACAACTCCAAGATGAACTCGATAATGTCGCAGACCAAGCTGGTGCTGTGACGATGAAACGTAAGGAATACCACGAATGAAAATTGGTGAGAGCAGAGAGGGGATGGGATGAATTGGCACGAAGAAGATGAAACGCTTCCAAGTGCCTCCTTCAATGCAATGCAAGATCGGTCGGACTTGCATGGCTTAGCAACCTTACGATTGCGTGCTCGTCGTGCACGACGCGACCAATGTGGACCCCAACACCACAACCCCCACAGCCCCCCGGATGACGGACGGGGGGACTCTGATTCCACACCCGTCTCTTGACGGTGGAAACCCCACACGTGCTGCGGACCCCACTCCACAGCACACTTGACAAAGACCTGCGAATGCTTTGGACACGAATCCTTTAGAGGGGTCGTCATTGTTCTCTCATTATGTCAGGTGACGAATCCTATGAGGAATCAGGAGAGATTCGTTATCTTGCGCACGAAGAGGCTCGACCCGGCCAGTTGGAGATGATCGGCGATTGCATGGAGGCTTTGTACGCAAGTGGACATCACCTTGCAGCAGCACCTACTGGAATAGGAAAAACAGCAGCAGCCCTCGCTGCTGCAATCGAAGTGGCTCGAACCGTTGCTGCTCCAAGGAAAATTCTGTTTCTTACATCGCGTCAAAGCCAACACCGAATTGTTGTCGATACGGTTCGGAAACTCAACGACCGAATCAAAGGAAATCAACGCTCCGTCACTGTTGTCGACATCATTGGACGCGAGTCCATGTGCGAAGTTGTTGACATGCAAACCGGTCGATGCTTGTGTGAACGAGGTTCAAGTGAATCCTCAAGACCGAAATCCAAAGAAAATCTGCGAAGTTTTCTCTTGAGCAAACCTCGTCACGTACACGAAACCGTTCAGGCGGCCAAGACGTCTTCAGTGTGTGCTTGGCAAGTCTGCCGTAATACAGTGAAAGACTGCGATGTCTTGGTCTGCGATTACAACCACTTGTTTGATGATCGAATCCGAGAGAATTCACTCTCTGCGATGGGAATCTCCCTCCAAGACTCAATCATCGTTGTTGATGAAGCGCACAACCTACCGGACCGAATCCGCATGGGTATGGAGCGACGGTTCACGCCAACGATTGTAAGAAATGCGAGCATTGATCTCGAAGAGTATTCTGAAACATTGGCAGAGACAGCTGCCGCAACCGGCATGGAGGGGTTAATGCAAAGGGCGGTCTTGGCCCGATGGGCTTTGCATGTGATGAAATCATGCAGAGCAAGATTTGCTGAATTTTTCCGAGAATTGCTGAACGAACCCGCAGAATTTGAAGAGCGACGTGTGGAAATGATTCGTATACGCAACGTCTTCACCTCTGCATGCGATGAGGTTGAAGGTAAAACCGGGCAACAAACGCTCCAATCAGAACAGGCAACCTTCATTGATTCACCAGGGACTGGTCTCGAGCGCTTGAAAATTCTGCGCGACATCCTTCTTGAAGTTGAAATAAAAGTCGAAACGGATGATGAAGAATCCAATGCGGACATCGATGCCCACAGGATTGGGCACCTTCTCGACACTATGCTTCGGTTTGGTGAAACTTCCGCTCTGGTTTACGTGCATGATGCCAAAGGAAAGGAGGGTCGCATCACTTCACATTTGCTCGATCCTGGCCTTGTTTCTGGACCTGTATTCCAGAGATGTTCGGGCAGCGTATTGATGTCCGGCACGCTCTATCCGCCAAGGATGTATGCGGACTTGTTGGGCATCGGTGGTGGAAACACAACGAGTCGCCAATACGATTCGCCGTTTGCAAACCAACGGCGACCGGTTGTGGTAGCCAAGGATGTCACAACACGATATCAGGAGAGAACACACGACAATACCCAGCGTATCCGTTCACATCTCCAAGCTTTGTGCGATGGGTCACCAGGTCATGTTGCTGTGTTCACGCCATCGTATACGATGTTGAACGATTACATCGGTGAGGGGAACTTCAATGGTGTCGTGGTTCGAATGGAAGATCGTACATGGTCAAAACACGACGTTGACCAAATTCTTGACGTTCTCGACCGAGAAAGGAAGCTGGGAAGGCGTGTTTTGTTGGCTGGAGTTTTTGGTGGTCGTCTCTCTGAAGGGATTGATTATCACAACGGTTTACTTGACGCTGTTGCGTGCATTGGCATTCCAAATCCACCGCCTTCGATTCATCAAAAGGCCCTCCGCACCTACATCGAAGAACGGTTTGGTCGAGCGAATGCTTGGCGTTATGCATCCACGCAACCTGCAATAAACTCCATTTTACAGGCAATGGGAAGGCCAATTCGAAGCATTGATGACCGAGCATTGATCCTTCTTCTCGACAAGAGAAATACCGACAGAACCTATCTTGAGTGCTTTCCAAAAGACATACGCATGAACACTACTTCTCAGCCTGAAACGACAAAATCCTTTGCGCGTCGATTCTTTTCAAGAGTCCATCGACAATCCGAAGGTTCATCATAACCCATTGAGAGGAGAAGCCATGAGCGAGTGGGAGCGTCTGACTCTAACACATGAAGAAAACGATGCAGAGAAGAGCGAACTCGCATCAACACCAGAGGCTTTGCACCAAAAATTCCATGAAAACGCTGACCACTTGCATGAGGTAAGAGGCATGCATACGCACGTTCTCGTGCAAGCAGGCATGCTACCAGAATCTCACCTTGCTGATGTTGATCCATCCCAACGACTGGACTGGATGTTGAAGGAATTGCACGGAATGCGCGACCCAGACGGTCTTACCATTCCATTGCGAGGAATCGCATCAGAAGACCTTGAGCTCAACATTCAAAAAAACGATTCTGAAACACGAGTTCAGATTCGCATCGAAGAGGAAGGCCATGAACCGTTTGAACGAATTCTACCGCTAGCAGGCAACGACCTTGATGTTCGGGCCCACTTTGCAAACGGTCAGCTGCGCCTCCGCTGGTAGAACATCAGTACTTCTTGTAACTGAGTTCAGTGATCATTTTGTCCAACGCACCTTGGGCAGATTGCTGATGTGACGGTCCTAACTCTTCCCGACTGTAACGAGCCATCTCAAACATGTTATCCAAGGATTCAAGCGCATCATCACTGATTCCTGGTGTAGCTTGTCGAATCGCTACTTCGAATTCTCGTACCGTTTCAAAGTCACGACGTAAGAGGCCGCGAGTTTGGAGCGTTCCACATAAGTTCTGATAGCAATTGAAAATCGCTTCTCGAATTGCATCACCAGCGGCGAGGAGTTCTGCAGTGTATTCGAACACCTCGGACATTTCCGACAACAATTCATTCTGACGTTGCCGGCGATAGTAGACCGTTGCCAGTGCTACTGCCGCTGCGAGGAAGACCAAGACAACATACGTCCAAGGACTGATTTGAGCAGCTTCTGCTTCATATTCATATTCGAAGGCAAATTGTCTGTTGTTGTTGAACAAAAGCAGCGTTGATTCGGAAAGACGCGGATCTGTAATCACGATATCAAGCGTTACCTCACCGTACTCCGAGGCGTCACCAAAGGATCCTTGTGCGAAATCAAATTCGGCGACACCGTCTGCATCTGTCCGGTAACTCTTCCTATCGAGTTCCGTGCCGTTTCCTGCCTTGAGAATGAATTCAACCTCAATGCCTGCAATTCCTTGTTTGTTGTCTTTGGCGATGATTTCCAATTGTCCGTCGATTAACTCATCCTCGTTTTCTTCGATCGCATCCAAATCAACTTCGATTTCGGCATCGACCTTGATGTAAATTCGATGAACTTCCGATGCTCCATTGATGTAACGAGTTGAATCTCGAGGTACATCGAGGCTGATGAATTGGTCACCAGGGACGAGCGTGCCGGGTGCGGTTATGAAGATGCTGAAGTTACCGACGTTCCACAAGGTTCGGTCAAGATCGAAACAAGAAGCACCCTCGAAGTTCTCTACACAATTTGAGCCGTTTCCGACGTAAACGATCAGGTTCTCAAACACCTCTCCGATGCCACCAACCTCTGCAACACTACCCTTCAGTTGTATCTGATTGGTTGCATCTCCTCGTACCGATACCTGAGAGGAATCTGAATCAATGGTTATGATGATGTCCGACCAGACCACCACCGTTCCGTTGGTGAGCGTGCTCAAATGCTCCTGAGTACCCTCAAAGACGACTTGCAGAACGTGATCGTTGCCTCGCTCCAAATCCATTTCAGCATAAACTTGTCCTGCAAAGCTTCCATCTTCTGAGGTGGTAAGTGTTGCAACGAGTTCACCGTCCAAATAAACCAAAACGTTCTCATTGTCAATTCCATCTTGATCGACGGTATCGATATCAAACAATCGTCCAGAGAATGTCCAGAACTCTCCACGTGTCGCTTCGATTCCGTCGTCAAATTGCAGTGTCATTGCTGAGCGATGAGCCAAGAAGAAACTCTGATTGGCATAGCCTTCACGATAGTATCCTTGCGCAATCACATTCGCTTCGAGCAGATTGTCCCCGAAGTTGAAGAAATCCTGGACCGTCCACTCGTAGGAATACTGCCCGTTCGAATCGGTGGTAACTTGTCCCAGAACAAACCCGTCAACCTTCAACTCCACAACATGACCTGCAATGGGTTGCAATTGGTTGTCAAGAACGCTTCCTGAAATGATTGTTGTATCGGTTACTGCAAGTGGCGATGGGACCGTTACTGTAACCAAGATTTGGCTGAATATGGTCCAAGTTCCTGATGCTTGACTTGGGAGGTAGAAGACAGTACCGTTGAATTGCGTGTCGAGAGAAATCGGTCCAAGTGCAGCATCAGCGGGAACAGGAATAACTGCAGTGAAGCGTCCGGATTCATCTGTCGAGACATTGGTCATCCAGACACCACCGAGGTAAATGTCCACACTCTGATTTGGTAATGGAATATCCACGATGTCCAAAAGTCGCCCTTGAACGGTCATCGTGTCCTCGCGGTTGACTTCCCCGGTTGGCGTAATCAAGAGAATTTGCGTTGGCACACTGACGTTGAAATCGACGGTTGCGCTACTTGGCATGTAGAACTCAGGGTCAACCGAGTCACCAATGCCAACCGGATCAACCCAATCACGGCCGCCTGTAAAGCGCACCTCAACCATGTGTGGACCCGAGCTTGTCGACTCAGGAACGAGGTAGGAGATGGAGTACGAACCTGTCAGAGCGTCGCTTTCGATGCTTGCAACAGGTACACCGTCAACAAACAGCCGTACAATGGCGACAGAAGGAGAACCGTCGACGTACAGAGGCATTCCAAGGTCATCCAGCAGTGTTCCGTTAACGTAGAGTATTTCGCCTGCGATGAGAGATTCTGTATGTTCTAGAATCGTCATGTTGGTATCAGCGAGCGTCACAAACTGCGTTGAGGTATTGTAGCCCATGATACCTGTAGTGCCGAGGATGCCACTGTAGGATGCAGTAACATCACTGAATCCGATGGATGCATTAAACGGCACGACAAGGCTGCCCAACGCCGTTCCGTTTGCAAACGTAGTCACAGTCACTGAAACTGCATCGGTTGTGTTGGTCGCTGGCAGACTGAGGGTCACTTGCTGTCCATCCATCGGGGCGCCGAGGTTGTCCTCAAGCAGGATGCGAACATCAAGTACAGTTCCGCGTTCGGTTCGATCGTTCAGTGATGGTTGTCCCAGAGCATCCAGCGAGGGTTGTAAGAACGTAATTGTGGAGAACCCTCGGCTGTCGAAGGTGGTGTTGTTTTGCGAGCCGATGTAGTAATTGACAG